>JAIZWN010000521.1 GCA_020443945.1 Candidatus Thiosymbion ectosymbiont of Robbea hypermnestra
AATTTACATGGCAACCTCCTTTCAGGTTGCTAGACTGACCAGGCTTTGCCTGGCGCACCAAAGACACGAAGAATTTTGCCCTGCCGTCGCTGATCATCCGCGCGAGTTTCATCGCAGACTCTAACAGACCATGGTCGTTTCCCTTTCACCCTGGTCTCTCTTGGTGTCTTTGTGTGATGTTCGACGTGACTCAGGTAGACACCTGATCACTTGAAAATTTACCGCTACCAATTTACCACTACCCGGAATTTTAAAAACCGTATCTTCGACTACCCGCGCCAGGCGCTCGCTTTTTCGCCGCGGCCGCCGAAGCCGGCGAGCAGGTGCGCATTGCCCCCGTGTGCCAGGGGCAGCGCCAGGAACGCCTCGGCGAACGCTTCCGGGAAATCGACATCTATGCGACCCTTGAAGATAATGAGCGGGCTGATTACCAACGCGACGATCCCGGGAAGGCCGAGACCATGAGCCGATTGGCCGAGGACCGTCTCGACGAGCTGCTGCACTGAACCGATATGCCCAAGCCTGCCGATCCGCCATCGGATCCCGAGGGTCTCGATCCCTTCGTCCACTGGTTCCGCCAGGCGACGCCCTATGTTCATGCCCACCGCGGGCGAACCTTTGTCATCACCTTCGGCGGCGAGGCGGTGGCCGAGGCGGGCTTCGCCGATCTGATCCACGATCTCGCCCTGCTCCACGGCCTGGGGATCCGGCTGGTGCTGGTGCCGGGGGCCCGACCCCAGATCGAGGAACGACTCGCGCTACGCGGGGCCGCCTTGCACTATGCGAAGGGATTGCGCGTGACCGATACCGCGGCCCTGGCCTGCGTCAAGGAGGCCGCCGGGGCCGTGCGGGTCGAGATCGAGGCCCTGCTTTCCCTCGGCTTGGCCAATTCCCCCATGGCGGGCGTGCGTATCCCCGTCGCCTCGGGTAATTTCGTCACCGCCCGGCCCCTGGGGGTGCTGGACGGCATCGACTATCGGCATACGGGGGTGGTCCGACGCATCGACCGCGCGTCGCTCCGCCGGCGGCTGGACGATGGCGCCGTGGCCCTGATGCCCCCCATCGGCTACTCGCCCACCGGCGAGGTCTTCAACCTCAGCGCCGCGGATCTGGCCTGCGCCACCGCCGTTACCTTGCAGGCCGACAAGCTGATCTTTCTGCTCGAAGAGCCGGGCGTGCCGGATCCCTCCGGGGGCCGGCTCTCCAACCTGTTGAGTCGGGACCTCGAGTCCCTGCTCGCCGACTCGCCCGCTCTTTCGGAGGAGCTGGCCCAGTCCCTGCGCGCCGGGGGGTATGCCTGTACCCAGGGGGTGGGGCGGGTACATCTGATCGGCCGCCACACCCAGGGGGCGCTGTTGCGCGAGCTCTTTACCCGCGAGGGCGCCGGCACCCTGATCACCGCCTCCCCCTATGAGACACTGCGGCCCGCCCGCATCGACGACGTGGGGGGCATCCTGGAGCTGCTGCGCCCCCTGGAACAGCAGGGGGTTCTGGTAGAGCGCCCCCGGGAACGCCTGGAGACCGAGATCGACCGCTTCTCACTCATGGAGCGCGACGGCATGGCTATCGCCTGCGTGGCTATCTACGGCTTTCCCGAGGCCGATCTGGCCGAGCTCGCCTGCATCACCGTCCACCCCGACTACCGGAGCCGGGCCCGTGGCGATAAGCTCCTGGAGCACGTCGAGGCAATCGCCAAGGCCCAGGGTATCGGGAGGCTGTTCGTGCTCACGACCCAAACCGCCCACTGGTTCCGCGAGCGCGGCTTCGAGCCCGCGAGCCTGGCGGAGCTACCCGCCCGGAAGCAGGCGCTCTACAACTACCAGCGCAATTCCAAGGTCTTCATCAAGCGGCTGTGAATGCCGGCGCCCCGTCATCCGGTGTTTCCGGGATTCAGCGTATATACCCAGGGACAACAAAATTACAACACCACCGCAAAATCAATGGGTTGGTTTTTAGACAGCCTCTAAGCCTTCTGGGATATGGGTTTTTCGGCTACCCGTCAGCCGGCGGCGGTGTCGGTTTTGCGTTTGCGACGGTTCGGCTCGGCGGGGGGTGCGGTCAGGACCCGGATCGGCTTTTCGGTGCGCAGCAACAGCTTGTCGGTACCGACGATTCCCAACCGCTCCCGGCGGGCCCGCAAGCCGTATCCCACGGCGGCGCCGCCCGCCGTGGTCAGGGTGAGCAGGCCCAGGGTGACGAACTGCGTCAGTACCATGACCGTTCCCAACCCGGCCGCCCCACCCAGCAGCAACCCCGTCTTCAGATTACCGCCCGTGCGGACGCGCCGCAGCTCCCGCGAGGCCTGTTGCCGACTGCTCCTGATCTCCTTGGTCTTCGCCCTTTCCGCGTGTACCCGAATCTTCTCGCGCTCACGCGCAAAGCCTTCCTTCGCCCGCGACAGGGCCTGCTTGCGCGCCCCGGCGGCCAGAGAGGTGAACCAAAGGGCGGTCAGCGCGCCGACGGCCAGATTGAGCAAGAGAAACAAAAGGCCGGTCTGCTCCAGATCGGTCCGATAGGCGGTCACCACCAGTAGCACGGTAACGCCCTGTACGAGCAGGACGCCGATCAGGTACTTGAGGAAGCTGGTCAGACTGAAGGGCAACATGGCAACCTGGAAACAAACTTGAAGGGTATCGGTTAGCTACTAACTGTCAGCCGGTAGCCGATCCGCCGTGCGATTCGGTGGACGGAGCTCTTTCTGGACGATCGGTCACTCCCTGGAAATATCGATCATGCCAAACAAAGGAGAAATTCACACCCCGCGTCGTGAAAAATTGCACGGAAGCAATTTTCCACGGTCCCCTATAATAATCCCTCGGCTGCGTCATCCTTCCAATTCCCGCCCCACCGGTTGCCTACAGATGTCCGAGCAAACAGATTCCAAAAAGACCAACTTCATTCGCCGGGTGATCGAGGAGGACCTGGCCCAGGGAAGGCACGCGCGCATCGCCACCCGCTTTCCGCCGGAGCCGAACGGTTATCTGCACATCGGTCACGCCAAATCCATCGTACTCAATTTCGGCATCGCGCGGGATTATCAGGGCACCTGCAACCTGCGCTTCGACGATACCAATCCGCACAAGGAGAACCCGGAGTATGTGGCGGCGATCCAGGAGGATGTGCGTTGGCTGGGCTACGACTGGGACGAGCGGCTCTACTTTGCCTCCGATTACTTCGAGCAGCTCTATGGGTTTGCCGTCGAGCTGATCGAGAAAGGCCGGGCTTACGTCTGCGAACTGGACGCGGAGCAGATCCGCGAGTACCGCGGGACCCTGACCGAGCCCGGCCGGGAGAGCCCCCACCGCGACCGCCCGCCGGCGGAGAGCCGGGACCTCTTCGCGCGCATGCGGGCCGGCGAGTTTCCCGACGGGGCCCTGACCCTGCGGGCCAAGATCGACATGGCCTCGCCCAATCTGAACCTGCGCGACCCCGTCCTCTACCGCATCCGCCATGGGGTGATCCATCACCAGACGGGCCGCGAGTGGTGTCTGTACCCTACCTATGATTACACCCACCCCATCTCGGACGCCCTCGAGGGGATTACCCATTCCCTCTGTACCCTGGAGTTCGAGGACCACCGCCCCCTCTACGATTGGGTGATCGCCAACGTCTCGGTGCCCTGCAAGCCGCGCCAGATCGAGTTCTCCCGGCTCAATCTCGAGTACACGGTGATGAGCAAGCGCCGGCTGACCCAGCTGGTGGACGAGGGCTTGGTCGCGGGTTGGGACGACCCGCGAATGCCGAGCCTCGCCGGACTGCGTCGCCGCGGCTATACCTCGGCGGCCATCCGCGCCTTCTGCGAACGCATCGGCGTGACCAAGGCCGACAATCGGGTGGAGATGGCCATGCTGGAGAGCGCCATCCGCGAGGATCTGGACCGCAACGCCCCCCGCATCATGGTCGTGTTGCGGCCCCTCAAGCTGGTGGTGGAAAGCTATCCGGAGGACCGACCCGAGGCCCTCATCGCGCCCAATCACCCCAAGGACGAGACCATGAAGGCGCGCCCGGTCACCTTCTCCAGGGAGCTTTACATCGACCGCAACGACTTTATGGAAGAACCGGTCAAGGGGTTCAAACGACTCACCCTGGGCGGCGAGGTGCGGCTACGCCACGCCTATGTGGTGCGTTGCGTCGGGGTCGTCAGGGACGCGGCCGGAGAGATCATCGCGCTGCGCTGTACCCACGATCCCGACACCCTCGGCAAGAACCCGGCGGATCGCAAGGTCAAGGGCGTCATCCACTGGGTCTCGGCCACGCATTCGGTGGCGGCGGAGGTACGGCTCTATGATCGGCTGTTCTCGGTACCGGAGCCCGGCGCGGGGGGCCGGGATTTTCGCGCCGACCTCAACCCGGATTCCCTGCATACCCTGACCCACTGCTTCCTGGACCCGGGCCTGACAGAAATCGCACCGGGCAACCGCTTTCAATTCGAACGCGAAGGCTATTTCATAGTCGACCCGGACTCCCGTCCCGGCCGGCCGGTATTCAATCGCACCGTGACCCTGCGCGATACCTGGGGTCGGAAAACGGGCAGGACCACCGAACGGTCATGACTGCCGAATTATGCCCTTGACGACATATGCAGATGGTATCATATTATGAGAGTGTCATGGACCGTTCTGCTCGATACGGCGTTCGAGAGGGAATTCGTGGATCTGGCCGAAGCAGTCCAGGACGAATTGCTTGCTCACGCCAAGCTCCTGGAGACCTTCGGACCTCAGCTTGGGCGACCCCGTGTCGACACCCTGAAGGGCTCGAAGCACGCGAATATGAAGGAGCTGCGTTTTAATGCCGCCGATGGGGTCTGGCGCGTTGCGTTCGCCTTCGACCCGCAACGCCGTGCCATCCTGCTAGTAGCAGGAGACAAAGCGGGTAGCGGTGATAAGCGTTTCTACCAACGACTCATCAAAAAGGCGGATGAGCGGTTTGATAACTACTCGGAAGCAAAGCGGAGGTGAACCGTGAAAGAGTTGCAGGATGCGATGAACGCACTTTCGGCGGACCGGCGCACCAAGGTCGAGACGCGGGCGAAGGCATTGATTGCCGAGGAAATGACGCTACGGGACCTGCGCAGAGCGCAGGACCTGACGCAGGAATGCATGGCGGAGCTGCTCGGCGTGGGGCAGGACAACATATCCCGGCTCGAGGGTCGGGCGGATATGCTGCTGTCCACGTTGCGCGGCTACATCGCCGCCATGGGTGGCTCTCTGGACCTGATTGTCCGCTTCCCGGACCGGCCGGCCGTGTCCCTTGCCGCGTTGTTCGGCAACGAAGAGAAGGCCAAAGGGAAAGCGCGCCGCAAACGGACCGTGGATAAACACGCAAAACACTGCCCGGCCTGACACCTTCTCCTACCCGGGACCCGACACGGGTTGGGTGGTGTTGTAATTCTGTTGTCTCTGGGTATATACGCCGAATCCCGGAAACAACCAAAACAGGTTACGGTTTTGTCGGCACGCGCGTCGCAGTATGCCAATAGGACAGGATTAACAGGATTTTCTTAGATTTTCAGGATTATTTTTTGTGGGTTCTGAACGTTCGCCGCACGGTGACACTGTGTCCAAAA
>JAIZWN010000522.1 GCA_020443945.1 Candidatus Thiosymbion ectosymbiont of Robbea hypermnestra
CTCGCGTATCCCGCCGATCCTGAGATGGCGGGATGCGCTCCGCTTTCCCGCCCCAGGGTCCTGTAGTATGGGAACGATTATTTCTTTCCTGAAGGAATGGGGCACCCGGTATGGCACGGATCGATGGGCTGGTCGGAACGGGTTATTCCTGGTGGGCGCGGCCCGGCCTATGGAGCACGGATCGGTGGGCGGTGTGTCCAACGGCTAGCGAGGCTTTGCCTTAAGACCACGAGGCGTGACCAACCGCACCAAAGAACCACGGATGTACACGGATAAACACAGATCACAATCCGTGTTTATCTGTGTTTCAAAGCCCGCGTAGGGCAGAATAGGCCAGGGATGGCCGTATCCCGCCGATCCCGAGATGGCGGGATACCCTACGCTATCCCGTATGGACAAAGTCGAGCGATGGGACAGAAGCCCCTGCGCGCCGATTGGCCACAGCAAACCTGGAGAACCTTACATGAAACAACAGACAGGCTTTACCCTGATTGAGCTCATGATCGTCATCGCCATCATCGGCATCCTCGCCACCATCGCGGTTCCCGCCTACCAAAACTACAGCGTCCGCACCCAGGTCACGGAAGGACTCAATCTGTTAGAGGGCGTTCTCAATACCGAAAGCCCCTCTCGCCCTTAGGAGGATGTCGCAGAAGGAGAGTAGGGTCCGCACAGCGGACCCTACTCTCTGGGGTTCGCAAGTTCACCCCAGCCTACGGGTTAGCACCTCGCCGTCGTTCCGGGTGGGACCCCGGAACCTAGACGTCCAGGGACGGCAACCTGGAGGATAATCTCGACAGAGGCGTTTTCTTCCGGGCCTATGCGTAAATGGTGCGGACGTTAGGCATCGCAGATCCTTGCAACCTGCCGTCCCTGGCACCTGGATTCCGGCGTCCCAGCCGGAATGACGGTCTGGTTGTTTGGGTGTGTATTGGAAGGATAGCGCGGTATGGTCGATCCGTATCCAAAGCCAGGTAGGATAGGCAAAGCGAGCGCCCGGCAGGCGGGTACGGTTTTGGTTTGTGCCTATGGTGTTGGTTTTTGGTGAGGATAGGCAAAATCGATGGGAATGGGGTACTGGGTTATACTGTATCGCCGGTTGATCCTGGGGGGCGTTTTCAATCAGGCCAAATCGCCATAAAAATCAAGCGCGTAGGATACGGGGTAAGCGCGTAGGAACCGGATCGAAATGAAGCCATTGATTCCCCCTCTCCCTGCCACCCCTCTCCCGCCAGGGGCGAGGGGCTTTGGTGTGTAGGATGGGTAGAGGCGCGGGCATAAGGAGTGGGTTTTGGCACGGTTTTTCTCGCGCCGAAACCCATCACCAAGCAAGACGATGGGTTTCGGCGCGGTTAAGATTATCGACATCCCCAAAGCTCGTTGGCGCGCCTCTACCCATCCTACCGCGCTAAAGGGAAACGAGGTGGTCGGGGATGTTCTCGATTAAGGAAGGGCCTTGACGAAAAGGTAGTGTTGATTTTCGGTCGAGCCCTCTATGGCAAGGGGGTTCTCAGACAGCCTCTTGATTTTCACTATGCCCAAGAAATCTAAGCGGCGCGCGCCGGGCGGAAGGTCCGCGCCTTCGGAGCTTTCTCCCGCGGCGATCGAACGCAAGGCGCGGGAGGATCTGGCCGGCGGGCGTCACCGCGAGGCGATCGCGGGATTTAAGCAGCTTTTGAAGCAGGAGCCCCGCCCGGCCTGGCGTTCCGCCCTGGCGGATGCTTATGCGGGCCGGGCGCGTGAGCTGGTCGCCAAGGATATGCTCAAGGAGGCCCTGGTGATCTGGGAGAACCGGGCCAATCTGGGTGAGGGTATTGCGTTCGATCCGGAGTATGCGGTACTGCTTTTGCGCATGGGCCGGATCGAGTCGGTCCTCGCGTTGTTTGTGGCGGGGGATGCTCTGCCGCCCCCGCAGCGCGATCAGCTGCGCGCGCTTCTTGCCGGGGCGTATCTCTCCGGGGCGGATCTGGTGACTGAGCGGTTGCCGGCGGATGACCCGGTGGTGCTGCATGCGGCGGCGGCCCGCGCGGCTCTGACGGCTTATTGCGCCGGTGAGGACGCGGCCCTGCAGGAGGCACTGGCGGGGATCCCTTTCCGTTCGCCTTATCGGGATTGGGTGCAGCTTCTCAAGGCCCTGCGGCATTTGCCTCATGAGCCCCGGGAGGCGGCCGCGCTTCTCGCCCGGGTGGGGGAGGGTTCCGCCTTTGGCCAGCTGCGGGGGGCCGTCCAACTGGCCTTGTTGCCCGAGACGGCCTTTCTCGAGGCTATCTCCGGCGCGGGCAAGGCCAGCGCCCGTTTTGCCTGTACTCTGCGCGGCTGGCCCCAGGCGCGCATTGCCTTGTGGGAGGAGCTCGATCACCTGCGCATCGATTCCCGGCCGGGGGCCCTGTTGCGTTTTATGAACCGGCATCGCGAGGCCCTGGGGGGGGATTGGGTGCGCCGCCGGGGTCTGCGGCTTCTGATCGCCGATTATCCGGCCAGCCGCAAACAGCTCGCCGCCCTGGGCATGGGTCCGCTGAATGAGGAGGAATCTCTGCTGCTGGCGGCCTGGGACGCCGAGCGTCGGGAGGCCCCTTGGGATGCGGAGGAGATCTGGAAGGGCTATGCCCGTTATCTGATCCACGAGCATTCGGGGAATGACTCACAGGGGAAGCCGTCGCTCCGCATTGCCTTGGCGTTGCGCCGTTGCGGTCGCGTCGCCGGTACCCCGAAGGAGGCCGCTTCGTTTGCCGGTGTACAGGAGCTCGACGATTCGCTGGTCAGTCAGCTGGAGGAGAGCCTGACCTGGGACCCGGACGACCGCGCTACTTATTTGCGTCTGATCGACCATTACCGGCGCGAGAAGCGCCCCAAGGATGCCCGTCGCTTTCTGGAGCAGGCCCTGGAGCGCTGGCCCCAGGATATGCAGGTTTTGGATGCCGCCTTCGGGATCGCTATCACGGCCGGCTCGTTCAAGAAGGCGGCCGGTTTTGCCCGCCGGATGCTGACTCTGGATAGGATTAACAGTGAGGTGCGCGAGCGCCTGGTAGAAGCTCACTTGGCTCATGCCCGCAAGCAGATCATCAAGGGCCGCTCGGATCTGGCCCATAAGGAGCTGGCCGAGGCGCGGGAATGGGCCCGCAGCACTCAGGCTACCACTCAGGTCGATCTCGTCGCGGGTCTGCTGACCCTGCGCGAGGATGCCGCGGCGGGCGCTCCGGTATTGCGCGATCTGGTGGCGCGCCTGGGCGGCGGGTTGGCCGGCCACTTGACCCTGGCCCTGGCGGGCGAGGCCCTCGCGCTCTCGCCCCAGGTGTTGTTCAAACGGATCGGGCTGGCTAAACCGACCGTGGATGGGCGGGATGATCTGCTCGCCACCCTGGCTAAGCTGCGGGTTTATGATGATGGCGGCGGCGAGCTGACCGATGCGCTCGGCGGCTATTTGTCACTGGCGCTCGGCGGGGGCCCCTGGCGCGATCTCTCCCGGAGCGAGACGGAGGCGGCTTGCGAAACCCTGCGTCGCTCCGGGCTTTACAGGGTTCGCCGGCAGCTGGCCGAGATCGCCCTGAAGCGTTGGCCGAACGAGCCTTTGTTCGAGCTCCATGCCTTCGAGGCCAAGTATCCCCGACAACATTATGATCTTGCTTCGGATGCCGACCTCGAGCACTTGCAGGAGGCCGGGGAGCGCGCCCGGGAGGATGGGGATACCCGCACGGCGATGCGCATCGAACAGGCCATCGTCGCCCACGCCCCGCTGCCCTTCACGTATCTCTCCGACGACGAACCGGATGAATCCGACGAACCCGACGACCCGCCGTTGCAACGGGACCTGGTTATCATGATGATCCGGACGGTGGGGCTCAAGGAGACGATGGAGGCCATGGGGTTGCCGCCGGAAATGCGGAGCATACTCAAGAAGCTGGCGCGCCGGGAGGGTACGGAGGCGGCCGCGGAGAAGCTGCTCTCTTTCCTGGAGATGATCGTCGATCTCGCCGACCGGAAAGACAAGGACCCGCCCACCCCGCGCCCGCCCCTACGTAAGCCGGCCAGGGCGGCAAAGAGGCCCGCGCCCCGCCGCTCCGATGCCGGCGAAGGACAGGACAAAAAACGACCCCGTCAACCGGATATGCTGGGATGAACGACCCCTACCTGACCCTGGGCCTGACCGCGGACGCGGACGACGCCGCCGTCGAGGCGGCCTATCTGGCAGGCATCAAGCGCTTTCCGCCGGAGCGGGACGCCCATCGTTTCGAGGCCCTGCGCCGGGCCTACGAGACCCTGCGCACGCACCGCGACCGCCTGGCCTACGAGCTATTCGACACCACACCGCCGCAAGCCGCCGATCTGCTGGACAAGGCCGCCCCGATCGGTGCGTCGCGCCGCCCGGAGCCCGCGCTGTTCGCGGCCCTGCTGCGGGGAGAGACCTGAAATGGACGCCGCCGCCAAAGACCAGCTCACGGCCCGCTTCCGGGCCTATCTGGATGCCCCGGACCCGGCATCCGCCACCGCCGCGGACCCGGCGGACGAGCCTCCCCCGGACCTCTTTACCCTGCTGGCGGAGGTCGCCGCGCTCAAGAACGAGGTCAAGCTCGAATCGCGCCACCTCAAATCCGCGCTCGACGAGTTCCGCGGTCTCTACGCCACCCTGCGCGAGGCGAACACGCGCCTGGCCGATGAGCAGGCGCGCGGGCGGGAACAAGAGCAACGCCTGGAACAGCAGGCGCAGAAGGAACTGTTCCTCGAGCTGCTGGAGCTGCGGGATCGGCTCCAGGCCGGCCATGACCAGGCGCGCCGCTTTCGCGCCGGCCGGCTGGCGGGCCGGACCGCCGGCCGCTTCATTACCTCCATGGCCGAGGGCATCGCCATGAACCTGCGGCGATTGGACGAGACCCTCGCCCGGCGTGACGTGCGCCCGCTGGCGGCCCTGGAGCAGACCTTCAACCCCCACACCATGCACGCGACGGAAGTCGCCCACGACCCCGACCGGGACCCGGGCCTGGTGGTGGGCGAGCTGCGCAGGGGCTTCACCTATCGGGACAAACTCCTGCGCTCCGCCGAGGTCGTCGTCAACCGGTCCGCGGAAGAATAACCAGGAGCGGGAACCCCCTCATCACCTCAGATTTGGAACCAAGACATTGAGCGACATCATCATCGGAATCGACCTCGGGACCACCAACTCCGAAGTAGCCGTCGTCCAGGACGGGCGTCCCCGCCTCATCGAAGTCGACGGCGCCCCGATCCTGCCCTCCGTAGTCGGACTGGCGGACGACGACACCCTCCTCGTGGGCCAGGCCGCGCGCAACCAGTACGCCCTCTACCCCGAGCGCACCATAGCCTCCGTCAAGCGGCGCATGGGCGAAGACGTGCGCCTCCCCATGGGAGAACGGGAATATACCCCGCAGGAAATCTCCGCCCTCATCCTGAGGCGGCTCAAACAGGCCGCGGAGGAAGCCCTGGGCCAACCGATCACCCAGGCCGTGATCACCGTCCCCGCCTACTTCTCGGACGCCCAGCGGCAAGCCACCCGCGAGGCCGGCCGGCTCGCGGAACTGGACGTCGCGCGCATCATCAACGAACCCACCGCCGCCGCCTTGGCCTATGAGGCCGACCACAAAGAACCCAAAAACATCCTGGTCTACGACCTCGGCGGCGGCACCTTCGACGTCTCCGTCGTCCGCCTCAGCCAGGACGTGACCGAAGTACTGGCCAGCCACGGCAACAACCACCTGGGCGGCGACGACTTCGACGCCAAACTGGTAGAACAGGTTACCGCCCACATCAAAGAACACGCCGGCATCGACCCCAGCGACAACCGCCCCGCCATGGCCCGCATCACGCGCGCCTGCGAGACGGCCAAGATCACCCTGAGCGACGCCCCCTTCGCCCGCATCGAAGAAGAATACCTGCTGGAAAAGGACGGCGAGCCGGTACACCTCTCCCTGGAGCTGGACCGTGCCGACTACGAAAACAAAATCGCCGCCTACCTCGACGAAACCCTGGAGGCGACCCACATCGCCCTCAAGGGTGCCGGGCTCACCGCGACCGACATCCAGGAAATCCTGCTCGTGGGGGGGGCTACCCGCACCCCCTCGATCCAGCAGCGACTCGAACAAGAACTCGGCCTGCAACCCCGTAGCGAAATGGACCCGGACCTGTGCGTAGCCACCGGGGCGGCGATCCAGGCGGCGGTCATCTCCGGGCAGCAGGTCAGCGGCGTACTGGTCGACGTCACGCCCTACACCTTCGGCACCAGCGCCTGGGCGGACCTCGAGGGCGAACCCTACCCCTACACCTTCATCCCCCTGATCCGCAAAAACACCCCGATTCCCGTCACCAAAAGCGAGGCCTTCGCGACCACCCACGACGGCCAACGCATCATCACCGTCCACATCTACCAGGGCGAAGACCCGGACGCCCTCAACAACACCGAGATCGGCTCCTTCCGCATCGAGGGCCTGAGCGACGTCCCGGCGGGCAACGTCATCGTGACCACCTTCTCACTGGACGTGAACGGCATCCTCCACGTCACCTCCCGCGAAAAACGCACGGGGCTGGAAAAACAGATCACCATCGACAACGCCACCGCCCGCTTCGAAAAAGAAGAACTGGAAGCCGCCCGCGAACGCCTCGCCGCACTCACCGTGGACGCCTCCCCGGAGGACACCCCGTCCGCATCACACGAGGCCCTTCAGGCACAGACCCTGATCGAAAAGGCCGAGCAACTCATGGAAAGCGCCAACGCCGAAGACAAAGAAGACCTGGTGAACCTGGTCGAAGGGGTACGGGACGCTCTGGCCGCCGGCGACGCAGCCGCCACGGAACAGGCCGTCGCCGAGCTCTCCGACCTCATCTACTACCTGGAATCCTGATGGAACGCTGCCCCAACTGCCACGCGCGGGGAGAAGACGCCGCCAGCTGCCGGCGTTGCGGCATGGACCTGACCAAGCTGACCGCGGTGGAACAAGCCGCGGAACGGCTGACGGCGCTCGGCATCGCCCACCTGGCGACAGGCGACCCCGCGACGGCAAGCAACCGGCTGACCCGGGCACTCGGCCTGCACCGCACCCCCCTCACCGAGCGGCTGCTCGGTTTCGCCGAGCAGCTCCGAAAAGACCACCTATCCGTACCGGACACCGTCGAACAACCCGGAAATGGGGTCAGGTCTTGATCCGTGACCCTTGAAGGCACAGCTCAAGACCTGACCCCTTTCCCCCTCTGCGTCATTCCGGCTGGGACGCCGGAATCCAGACGCCAGGGACGGCAAAAGCTGGGATATCTGAACCGTTATCGGGCCGCTGGGTGGCCCATTATCACTTGAAAATTTACCACTATCATTCTACTTTGCCACACTTGGGGTAACCTGCTGATTTTTTTGGACCTCACCGTTTGGCAGATTCCTTATAGATCAGTGGGTCACCATAATCATGTGACAAAGTAGAACCGAATTTTTCGGAATTGAGGAGCATCATGAAAGTCAAGGCGGGCCAACTTCCCACGGATGTGCTCAAATTTATTGAAGACCCAGACCCACTGCAAGGTGAAGACATCATCATCGAAAAAGATAACGGAGAGATTGTCGGGGTGATTATTCAGCCGGAAGCCTACAGATACTTCATTGCAAAAGCAGAAGAACAAGAAGATCAAATCGATGCTGCTTTGAACGAGAAATATACGCCGCAGTCGAAAACACTTGACGATTTCTCAAGTTCAGAAATTGATCCTTCTATATTACCTGTCGATGTTCAAAACGAGCTTTATGACTTTTACGAGTTTCTGGTGAAAAAACATGATTTGAATAAGCATAGGAAGGGCATAGATATCGAAGATATTATACCAAGAAAAGTAAATGCTTTTGAACCATTAAGAAGGGAATCAATCTATGACAGATAATTTGATTTTTGTGGATTCAAATGTTTGGTTATATGCTTTTATGTCTGCCGAATCCAAAAAAACGAAGAAGGCAGAAGAGATTATAAGCAATTCCAATACTATTGTGAGTACGCAAATTATAAAGGCGGGATGCGGTTGTCCCTGGCCTGTCCCGCCCTACGCGGGCTCGAATAATGGAAAGTAGCAGTGAATAAAAAATCATGAAGTCAAGCGTGTATATTGAAACTTCGATTATCAGTTACTTGACTGCGCGCCCTTCAAACGATATCCGCTCGGCCGCCCGGCAGAACTCTACAATCGAATGGTGGGAAAGATATTCACGGAATTTTGATATGTTCGTATCGGAATATGTGCATGCCGAAGCTGCTGGTGGAAATCCGGAAGCCGCAGCAAAGCGTTTAAACGTCATTCAGTTTATCCCTATACTGGAAACCACAGACTTGGTGCGAGAAGTTGCGGAAACACTCTTGAATTCAGGGGCTTTGCCGCGTCAGGCTGAATTCGATGCGTATCATATCGCCATCGCTGTCACTCACGGTATGGAATATCTCCTGACGTGGAATTGTACGCACATTGCCAATGCTGTTATGCGCCCGAAGATAGAAGTCACATGCTCGGATATGGGTTACGATCCCCCTATAATCTGTACGCCTGATGAGTTAATGCAGGAGTAGCCTACCATGTGGCAAGATCCGATTGTTGCAGAAACCAGAAAGCTGAGAGAAGAATACGTCGCTCAATTTAGAGGTGATTCTAACGCAATGTACCAAGATATTTTGGAACGACAGGCTGCTCATAAAGAGCGTTTAGTGTCGTTCAAACCACGCAGGCCGAGGCAGCGTAAGAGGGCTGCTTGAAGAAATAATGGGGTCAGGTCTTGATCCTTGACCTTGAAGGCACAGGTCAAGACTTGACCCCTTTATGCTCTGGAAGAAGGTATTCCTTATCAAACTTTGATTTCAAGCATCCTCCATAAATATGCTTCAGGCAGTTGGAGAGACTTTATCGCCAACAAGGCAAATTAACTCGGACCGCGAAAACGGCTGCACGCTTTTCGCGTCCGGTTATTTGCAAGAAGTACGGTAGATTGGGATAAGCGAAGCGCACCCCAACAAATGGAATAGCAGAAGAAAATGAGGATAGACCACATTTTCTGATGTTGGAGATAATGCCATGATATATATGGACGAATATCAAGAGAATATTCGATTAGACTCGGCGTCGGATATTGAGAAATCGTATCGGATGTTGTGTGCCGGCATTGCGGAACGAGAAGGAGTCGCCGAAGAGCTTGCCAATCCCCTTTCCCTGGAGGAAAAGCAGTATAAGCTCAAGGAGCTTGAGCGATTATGCGGTAGATCCGGGGACTATCCCTTTATCGTAGATTTGAAACACAAAAAATTCACAAAAACAGGATTTCGATATTTTGCGGTGGCGTTTTATGCGCATATTTACCATACATTTATAGGTAGTCCTAAAATCTGTAGGATGGGGCGCGAGACCACGCTAGGCTTTGCCTGTCCTATCATCCTATAGATC
>JAIZWN010000523.1 GCA_020443945.1 Candidatus Thiosymbion ectosymbiont of Robbea hypermnestra
TCGTTCCCATACTACAGGACCCTGGGGCGGGAAAGCGGAGCGCATCCCGCCATCTCAGGATCGGCGGGATACGCGAGCTTTGAACCACGGATAAACACAGATAAACACCGATTGTGATCTGTGATTTTGAATCCGCAGACTGCGCAGATTTTCGCAGATTGTTTCGCTTTTGATCTGCGAAAATCTGCGTAATCTGCGGATAAATTGAAGCCCGCAGGCTCAAGAGCGACTCGCGTAGGATGCGGGGCAAGTGAAACGAACCGCATCAGGGAGGAGCACCCCCAGGGTCATTTGGGCCGGGGCTCCCCACCGGATGCACGGAGCGGAGCGTGCCCATCAAATTCAACTCGCGAGTCCGTGCCCACCCAGCCAGCGGTCCCAGCGCTGTCGAGATTATCCTCCAGGTTGCCGTCCCTGGCGCCTAGGTTCCGGGGTCCCACCCGGAACGACGGCGAGGTGGTAACCCATAGGCTGAGGTGAACTTGCGAACCCCGTCGATTGATATTGTCCACGGATTACGCAGATTCCCACAGATTGTTTCGCTTCTAATCTGCGAAAATCTGCGTAATCTGCGGATTCAAAACCATAGATCACAATCGGTGTTTATCCGTGTCCATCCGTGGTTCTTCGGTGCGGTTGGTCACGCCTCGTGGTCTTAAGTCAAAGCCTCGCTGGCCTTTGGTCATACCGCCCGCCGGGAGGTATTCCTCTGGGACCAGCGGTGGGACGCCGGCGGTCCCAACGCCCAGGCGGGTTCAGGGCTTTTGGGCGGCCCGCGCGGCGGCGAGATTTTTCCGCGTGATTCGCGTGTACGGATGTTCCGATCCCAGCTTGCGCTCGCAAATCGCCAAAGCCTGCTCGTAATAGCCGATGGCCTTGTGGTAGTCCCCGAGGGCATCCCAGGCCAAGCCCAGGTTGTTGCGGTCTCTGGCGACCGCGGGATGGTCCGCGCCATAGGTCTCGAGATCACTCGCCAGGGCCTGCTCGAGGTAGCCGATGGCCTTGTCGTACTCCCCGAGCACCCGCCAAGCTTCTCCCAGGTTGTTGGGAACGGGGTCAGGTCTTGTGTTGGGAACGGGGTCAGGTCTTGATCCGTGACTCTTGAAGGCACGGATCAAGACCTGACCCCATTTTCCAGTACCCGGAACCGACATCGGCGGTTCCTGCAACCTGCCGTCCCTGGCGCCTAGTGCCCCGTTTCACCTTATTTTTCGCTCTCAGCGCGGCGAGAAGTGGCTAACCGCGAGGCGCGTGAGCGCAGGAATAGCCACCCCTATTGCAAGCTCGCGCAACGACGCGGATGGCAGCTTTAGTCGTGCCCGAAGGGAGTCCCCCAACCGCGCCAAGGCAAGGCGTGGCGTTGCTCTCTCGCTTGGTGCTCCCCTCTCGCCTTGGGAGGGTGTCGCAAAAGGCGACACCCGACGCGGTCCAGGGATGGGCCGCCATTTTTAACGGCGGTAAGCCGTTGAAAATGAAGGAATCGGGAAATCACAATTTTCCGATTCCGCGTCGTAAAAGCCCAGG
>JAIZWN010000524.1 GCA_020443945.1 Candidatus Thiosymbion ectosymbiont of Robbea hypermnestra
CTGGCAACGGCAGATTCCGGGGTCCCACCCGGAATGACGGTGCGGTGGCGCCGGCAACGCCCAGAGCCGTCCGAGACCACGGCAGAATTCTTCGTGGCTTGGTGTGAGAACACTGAAGGTGGTGACCCACCGACAAGTGTATGGGTTTGCTGCATTTGATTTTCGGGGGATTCGGTCAATTGAGAACGCCCCCTAGGCATGGCTACATCCTGGCGATGATCGCGTCGCCGAACCCGGATGAGCTTACCCTGGTCGCCTCTTCCATGAGCCTTTCCAGGTCGTAGGTGACGGTTTTGGCCATGATGGCGCCTTCGATCCCCCGGATGACGAGCTCCGCCGCCTCGGTCCAACCCAGATGGCGCAGCATCATCTCGGCGGAGAGGATGATCGAGCTCGGATTCACCTGGTCCTTGCCCGCGTACTTGGGCGCGGTGCCGTGGGTGGCCTCGAACATGGCCACGGTATCGGACAGGTTGGCGCCCGGCGCCAGGCCGATGCCCCCCACCTGCGCGGCCAAGGCGTCGGAGATGTAATCGCCGTTCAGATTCAGGGTGGCGACCACGTCGTACTCCTTGGGGCGCAACAGGATCTGTTGCAGGAAGGCGTCGGCGATCACGTCCTTGATGACAATCTCGCCGCCGGTCCTGGGATTGGTCAGGCGGCACCAGGGGCCGGCACCGATCTCCGTGGCCCCGAACTCCGCCTTGGCCAGGGCGTAGCCCCAGGATTTGAAGGCCCCCTCCGTGAATTTCATGATGTTGCCCTTGTGCACCAGGGTCACGGAATCGCGGCCATTGTCGATCGCGTACCGGATCGCCTTGCGCACCAGCCGCGAGGTCCCCTCCGAGGAGACGGGCTTGACGCCGATACCGGAGGTCTGGGGAAAGCGGATCTTGGTGACGCCCATCTCCTGTTGCAGAAAGTCGATGACCTTGCGCGCCTCGGTACTGCCGGCCGGCCACTCCACGCCCGCGTAGATGTCCTCGGAGTTCTCGCGGAAGATGACCATGTCCGTATGCTCCGGCTCCCGGAGCGGGCTGGGCGTGCCCCGAAAGTAACGCACCGGGCGCAGGCAGACGTAAAGATCCAACTCCTGGCGCAGGGTCACGTTCAGGGAACGGATGCCGCCGCCCACGGGCGTCGTCAACGGCCCTTTGATGGACACCACGAACTCGCGCACGGCATCCAGGGTATCCTGCGGCAGCCAGATATCCTCGCCATAGACGCGCGTGGCCTTCTCGCCGGCATAGAGCTCCATCCATTGAATCCGTTTGCGGCCCCCATAGGCCCTTTCCACCGCGGCATCCACGACCCGCTGCATCACCGGCGTGATGTCGATTCCGATGCCGTCGCCCTCGATATAGGGGATGATGGGATGGTCCGGGACCTGGAGGGAATGGTCCGCGCCGACAATAATCTTCTCGCCCGCGGATGGGATCCGTAGCTTTTCGTATGCCATTTGGGTTCTTCGCTGTTGCCGAAAGGTCTTATGAGTTTAGCATCCCGCCCCTGATCTGCGTATGGCGCCGGCAGAAAGGCCAGGGTGGGCGCGGATCGATTTCTTTACCGAACGACAGGTTACTGCAAGTTCCATGCCCCGGAATATCCCAATCTCGTTGTCACGGGCCACCGTCATGGTCGGGCTGTCCGGGGGGGTAGACTCCTCGGTCGCCGCCCTTTTGTTGCTGGAACAGGGCTATCGGGTCGAGGGTCTGTTCATGAAGAACTGGGAGGAGGACGATACCGCCGATTATTGCGCCGCCGCCGCGGATCTGGAAGACGCCGGCCAGGTCGCCCACCGGCTCGGCATCCCTCTGCACAAGGTCAACTTCGCGACGGAATACTGGGACCGGGTATTCTCCTTATTCCTCGCCGAGTACCGTGCCGCCCGCACGCCGAACCCGGATATCCTGTGCAATCGGGAAATCAAGTTCCGCGCCTTTCTGGACCATGCCTCGGACCTGGGCGCCGCGTGTATCGCCACCGGCCACTATGCCCGCCTGGCCCATGACCATGCGGGTTATCACCTCAGGCTTGCGGCGGACCAGGAGAAGGATCAGACCTATTTCCTGTACCTGCTCGGACAGCACCAGCTCGCACGCTGCCGGTTTCCCCTCGGTGATCTGCGCAAGACCCAGGTCCGGGCGCTCGCCCGCCGCGCCGGTCTGCCGACGGCCGAGAAGAAGGACAGCACGGGCATCTGCTTTATCGGCGAGCGCCGATTCCGTGACTTCCTGGCCCGCTATCTGCCCCCCGATCCGGGGCCGATCGAAACCCCGGAAGGCAAGGTGATCGGTGAGCACCAGGGTCTGGCCTATTACACCATCGGCCAGCGCCGGGGCCTGGGCATCGGCGGCGTCGCGGGCCAGGCGGAGGCGCCCTGGTTCGTCGCCCGCAAGGAGCCTGCCCGCAACGCCTTGATCCTGGCCCAGGGCCAGGACCATCCGTTGCTCATGAGCCGGGGCCTGGATGGCGGCCCCCCCCACTGGATCGCCGCCGAACCGCCCGCGGCGCCATTCGACTGCCGCCTGCGGCTACGTCACCGCCAGACCCTTCAGGACTGTAGCCTCATCGAGCTGCGGGACGATTTCTGTCGGGTCCGTTTCGCGCGCCCCCAACGCGCCGTCACTCCGGGCCAGGCCGCGGTATTCTATCGGGACGGGGAATGCCTCGGCGGTGCCGTCATCGAACGGGCATGGGCTTGAGCCGCAAAGAACGCGGAGGTGGTGTCTCAGCTTTGTGGTTTCCGGGATTCACTACACGAAAAAACGGAGCCCGCAGGCCCCGTTTCTCCACACGAGACGAATCCCGTCTCAGAAATCGTGGATCATGCCGAGCGAGAAGCCGTTCCAATCCCCCAGGTTCTTGGTGGTGTTGGTGTTGTCCACATCGACATCGGTATACAGGGCATAGGCCTTGGTGCGCTTGGTGAAGCTGTGGTCGATACCGATGGCCCAGCTCGTGTTGGTCTGGGTATCGGCTCCCAGAGTCAGGTTTCCCGCGGCCACGCTCTGGAAATCGGTCATATCCGGGTCTTTCTGGCCGTACATGCCTTTGAGCATACTGCTTCCGAACTCATAACCCGCCTGGACCTGCCACAACTCGACGTCATTGTCCTTCAGGAAATCGAAGTTTTTCTGCTTTTCGTAGATTCCGCTCAGGTGGAGGCCATTCAAATCCCGAATACCCAGACCGAAGCGCATCACCTTGGCGGACTTCTTGGAGGTGACGCTGCTCGAGGAAAGCTCGCTGGTCGTCAGCTGATAAGCGGCGCTGCCATACCAGGGGCCACTCTCATAGGTGGCCGCGAGGGAAAAGGCCTGGGTCAAACCGTCCGAAAGGAGGTTCCTGGTATCGCTATCGATCGTGCTCGCGCCACCGGGAACGAAGGCGGTGGCAAGCTTGACCCCGCCGATGTCGGAGATGTAGGTGATGATGTTGTCGGCACGGACATCATTGAAGCCGAGAGTGCCTTGGTAGTCGGCCATCCGGTCGTCGAACAGATCCAACTTACTGGTGGAGCTCTTGAGCGGGGTATCGTGACGGCCGATCAGGAGGGTGCCGGCCGAGCCCTGCACGCCGACATAGCTGTTGCGCATCGTGATCGTGCCCTGCTCGCCGTTGTCGAGGTCGTAGTCCTCTTCGTTGGCCATGGGTATGCCGAACTCGATCTGGTAGATAGCCTTCAGACCACTGCCGAAGTCCTCGGAACCCCTGACGCCGAGGCGGCTGGCGCGGCTATTGCCTCGGCCGTTTCTCCCCTTGCTCAGAGTCCACCCCGTGTGATGCGTACCGGTTCCGTTCCGGTATTGGTCGAAATAGTCGATGCTCACATGGGCCTTGCCATAAAAGTTGGCGTCGGCCAGGACCGCTGTCGGAGCGGCGATGGCGGCCGCGACCGCCAGAGAGAGGAGTTTTTTGTTCATTGGATTCTCTACTGTTGCTGATTCACCAAAATTACGCAAAAACGAGACGGAATTACGCCTCCAGCAAGGATACTAGTCCTCTAAACAATGTTTTGCAACGATTGTTTCAGGAAACACACAAATAATATCTGTTGCTTTTTAGGGACAAATCAATCCGGGGCTTTTGTGATCTGTGGGCAAAAAAAACGGGGCCCGTAGACCCCGTTTCTTCATGTAAGGCGGATTTCCGACTTAGAAGTCGTGGATTACACCGAGCGAAAAGCCTGACCAGTCGTTCAGGTTCTTGTCGGCATTATTGTCCGTATCGACCTCGGTATAGAGGGCATAGAGCGTGGTGCGCTTGGTGAAGCTGTGGTCGATGCCGATGGCCCAGCTATCCCTGTCCAGATTATCCCTGACACCGGAATTCGGATCCAAGTCGTACTGGCCGTACATACCTTTGACCATGGTATTGCCGAACTTATAGCCGGCCTGGATCTGCCACAGATCCGCGTCATTGTTCTTCGTGAAACCGACGCTTTCCTGCTTCTCGTAGAGTCCAGTCAGGTAGAGGCCGTTCCAATCCCGGATGCCCGCGCCGAGGCGCAAGGTCTCGAAGTCTTCCTCGTTGGGATCATTGGAAGTCCCGGAAAGCTCTTTGGCCTGCGTCTCGTAAGCGACGCTGCCATACCAGGGACCATTTTTATAGATGGCGGCAAGGGAATAGCCCTCGGCCAGGCCGTCCGCCTCGAGGTTCTGGGTGTCGCTGCTCAACTGACTCGTACCACCGGGTATGATGGCCGCGGCAAACTGGAACCCGCCGGCGAAATCGGGGCTGATGTAGGTGATGGTGTTGTCGGCACGGACATCATTGAAGCCGAGGGTGCCCGCGTAGTCGGCCATCCGGTCGTTGAACAGATCCAGCTTGCTGGTGGAGATCTTCAGCGGGGTGTCGTGGCGACCGATCAGGAAGGTACCGAAATCGCCCTGCAGGCCGACATAGCTGTTACGCATCTTGATCGTGCCCTGCTCGCCGTTGTTGAGATCATAGTCGTTCTCGTTGGCCAGGGGTACGCCGAACTCGATCTGATAGATGGCCTTCAGACCACTGCCGAGGTCCTCGGAACCTCTGACGCCGATGCGGCTGGCGCGCTCATTGCCTCGGCCGGAGAAGTTACCGCTGCCGGCATTCCTCTGGCCCCGGCTCAAACCCCAACCCGTGTGACGTACGGTAGAGTTCCCGGATGTGTAGTATTGGTCGGTGTAGTCGATACTCACATGGGCCTTGCCGTAAAGGGTGGCATCGGCCAGAACCGCTGTCGGGGCGGCGGTGGCGGCCGCGATCGCCAGAGAGAGAAGCTTTTTGTTCATGGTGTTTTCTCCACTGTGACAAAAATAAGACGTAACTGCGATGTGCGGAGGGAAGGATAGACCGTCGAACGATATTATGCAACAGTTTTCTCTCAAAAATAATCTGTTGCTTTTTGGGGACAACAAGACCCGGCGAGGGGGCAATAGACCCGGGCCTCACGACAATATACTAGCGAGTGTTCTCAATTCTCACACAAAGACACCAAGCCACAAAGGGATCGTGGGTCATGGGTAAGGCGCCTGTTGGCCGTTATTCCGGCAGGGATTGCCGGAACCTAGGTGCCAGGGATGGCCAGTCACCGGAACCTGTGGGGTCCAACGTTTGCACCCTCTGCGCGGAGGCCCGCAACCACACGGCTCTCGATTGGAGGCCTCGGGTCGCCGTCCCTGGCAACGGCAGATTCCGGGGTCCCACCCGGAATGACGGTGCGGTGGCGCCGGCAACGCCAAGAGCCGTCCGA
>JAIZWN010000525.1 GCA_020443945.1 Candidatus Thiosymbion ectosymbiont of Robbea hypermnestra
TTACAGAAATCATGGGGGTGGAGTCAGCAACCAATTGAATCTATTCGATAATTTACCCGGACAGTAGTGATCGGTTACCTCTTTACCAGCTTGTCGTGCGGGTTTGCAACAGGCGATTTCCGCTTCGCCTCATGTTTCAGTCACCTGCGTGCCTGCAGTCTCTTGTTGGGAGTGAAGCCATTGATTCCCCCTCTCCCTGCCACCCCTCTCCCACCAGGGGCGAGGGGCTTTGGGCCGTAGCCAGCCTGGTAGGACCACGGCTCACCTGGACCGCGCGGCGTGGCTTGAGTTTTTAGACAGCCTCTAAGGCAAAGCCTCGCTGGATTGTGATGCTAACATGGGTCCGGCGGGAAATCCGCATGGCGGCCAGTATCCCGTTGGAGGGAGAGAGGTCTTGGGCTCGGAGAGCCTTGCCGATCATGGCTGGCCGCCGGGCTCTATGGCTTGATTTTCAGACGGCTTCCGAAGAGGTGCCTCGCATGACACTCGCGCGACGTGATTTCATCCAGCTCTTAGGGATCGCCGGCGCGGCCGGCCTGTTGCCGGCATCCCTGTTCGCCGGGAGGCGGCGGCCGTCGGACCTCTATGAGCTGCCCAGGTTCGGCAATGTCACCCTGCTGCACATCACCGATACCCACGCCCAGCTCAACCCCATCTATTTCCGCGAGCCCAACGTGAACCTGGGCATCGGCCGGGCCTCGGGCCGGGCGCCGCACCTGGTGGGGCAGGCCTTTATCGAGCACTTCGGGATCGAGCCGGGGGGCATCGAGGCCCATGCCTTTACCTACCTGGACTTCGCCGAGGCCGCCGAGAGGTTCGGGCGCGTCGGCGGCTTTGCCCACCTCAAGACCCTGATAGACCGGCTCCGCGCCGAGCGCGGCGACGGCAACAGCCTGCTGCTGGACGGCGGCGATACCTGGCAGGGCTCGGGCACCGCCTACTGGACCCGCGGCCGGGACATGGTCGGCGCCGCCAACCGGCTGGGGGTCGAGGTCATGACCGGCCACTGGGAGTTCACCTATCGGGATACGGAGGTGATCGAGAATCTCCGCGCCTTCGGGGGCGACTTCGTGGCTCAGAACATCGCCGTGCGCGACGAGGCCCTGTTCGACTACCGGTTCCCGGACTTTCCGGGCTTCGACGAGGACAGGGGCCTGGCCTTCGCGCCCTACACCATCAAGGAGGTAGGCGGCGTCAAGGTCGCCGTCATCGGCCAGGCCTTCCCCTACACCCCCATCGCCAATCCCAGCCGCTTCATCCCGGACTGGACCTTTGGCATCCAGGAAGAACGCATGCAGGGGCTGGTGGACAGGATCCGCGCCGAGGAACGACCCGGCGTCCTGGTGCTCCTCTCCCACAACGGGATGGACGTGGACCTCAAGCTGGCGTCCCGCGTCACCGGCATCGATGTTATCTGCGGCGGCCATACCCACGACGGTATGCCGGCCCCCACCCTGGTGGCCAACCCAGGCGGCAAAACCCTGGTCACCAACGCCGGCTCCAACGGCAAATTCCTCGGGGTGATGGACCTGGACGTCAGAAACGGCAGGCCGCGGGACTTCCGCTACCGCCTGCTGCCGATCTTCTCCAACCTGCTCCCGGCCGACGCCGGGATGGCCGAATACATCGAGGAGATACGCGCCCCCTATCGGGACCGGCTGGCAGAACCCCTCGCCACCACCGAGGAGACCCTCTACCGGCGCGGCAACTTCAACGGCACCTTCGACCAGGTCATCTGCGACGCCCTGCGTCGGGTCAAGGACGCCCAGATCGCCCTCTCCCCGGGCTTTCGCTGGGGCACCAGCCTGCCGCCGGGCCGGACCATCACCCTGGAGCAGGTCATGGACCAGACCGCCATCACCTATCCGCGAACCTACCGCCGCGCCATGAAAGGCCACGAGCTCAAGGCCATCCTGGAGGACGTCTGCGACAACCTCTTCAACCCGGACCCCTATATCCAGCAGGGCGGAGACATGGTGCGCGTCGGGGGCCTGGACTATGTGTGCGACCCCACCGCGGCCATCGGCAAACGCATCGGCGCCATGACCCTGGACGACGGCGCCCCGATCGAGGCCGATAAATCCTACGTGGTCGCCGGCTGGGCCACCGTCGGCTCTCAGGCCCCCGGTGAGCCTGTCTGGGAAACGGTCGCCGGCTACCTGCGCGACATAAAGACGGTCAGAATCGAGAAGCTCAACACCCCGGTGCTCAAAAACGCAGTCGGCAATCCGGGGATTGCCCGTTACCGGAAGATGATGTGAAATTGGCGTGAGAATAGCCCGAACCGGGCGGGGCCCGGTGGACTATCGAGCCCGGCGTCCAATGCGCCTGTTGCAAATACCACTAACGCCGCGTGCCCATCAATCCGGCTGGATGCTCATTGCAACCTTCTAAAAGGACAGGATTAACAGGATGCTTGATTGTGGATCGACACTCGTGTCACACGAATCACACCAGGACATCAAGGGATACAAGGATCGAGAGAGGAACCACGGAAACCAAGAAGAATTCTCCGCGCCTTTGCACCTTGGCGTGAGGATTTTCTGGTTCCCACGCGCCGCGGAGGGATCGGCAGGATGCACCCATCCCGAAAGGCGGGATGCTTGACATTATTCGCGCTCGCCCTGCTCCATCCGATTGTCCGGCATGAGGCAATCGCCTAACATACGGGTAATGGTCCAGTCCCACCCCACCATTCCGGCAGAAATTTCCGGAATCTATCGGTGCCAAGGAAGCAGCAAAAACCGTGGGGAATCTGAGCAATTAGGTAGCGGTCGAATTGCCTTTGGCGTCAGCAACACAAAACAGGAGTTAAAAAAATGAATTGGATTAACCTATTTGGAAATACAACCTTTGATAAAGGCGAACTCACATATCATCCAACTCCTACTACGAAGTTGGAAATGTCGACTCCTGGTTTTGCATACACGAAATCGGATGTGTATTTTGAAAATGGTGAAATCGAATTCAGCGTAAAATTGGAAGATGCCTCATCGAGCTGCCAATTGGTATTCAACTATGGACTGCAAAATCAAATCAATGTAGGATTGAATTATAATAATGCGCCATATGGAATAGGTATACTTAAGAACAATGTATTTGAAAATCTGAGTGTCTCAGGTATTGGTACCCAGCTATTGCCCCAAAAGACCTATTCGGTCAAGGTTACGGTCAAGGGCTCGAAAATCGAGCTGTTCGTCGACAATGTATCGGTTTGCACCGCCAATGCAACCGTAGAAAAAGCCCAGCTTACATTTTATTTTGGTGGTAATTCTCCTTTAACCGTATCCGGGATAACAATCAGCCAGGATACCCCGAGGGTATTCGTCGTCATGCAATTCACCGAGGAGTTCGATGAATTATACGATGAAGTCATCAAGCCAGTCTGCGAAGACTTCGGATTCGATGCCACCCGGGCCGATGATATTTTTACGCAAAATCCGATTATTCAGGACATTGCGGATTCTATTCAGGAATCCGCTGTCGTGATTGCCGACATCACCCCGAATAATCCGAATGTGTACTATGAGGTCGGTTACTCCCATGGTATCAACAAACCCACCATACTACTTTGCGACACCAGTAGAGAAAGACTGCCCTTCGATCTCTCCGGGATCAGAACCATCTTTTACAAAAACAAGATCGCGGGAAAATCCAAAATCGAAGGGTCACTGAGAAGGCATCTCGAGTCGCTCGGTTCCTGATAAATCCATGCCGTTCTCCGACTCCCACGCTCCGGCATCCTGAAACCTTGGCCGCTGGAGCATGGGAACGAACGGTAGGATGGGCAAAGCAAGCGCCCGGCAGGCCGGTCGAGCGTTCCGGTCAGGCCACGGCGGTTCCCAAACCCCGGCGGCTGTCGAATACCCACAGCGCCGCGTGCCCATCAATCCGGCTGGATGCGCATTGCAACCTTCATAAAAGGACAGGATTAACCGAATTTTTCAGGATACTTTAAGTAGCTCCCGTAGGATGGGCAGTGAGCGAAGCGAACCGCATCGACTGCGTATCGGTTCACTGATACGGTTCGTTTCACTTGCCCCGCACCCTACGCGAGTTACTGGACGCTTGTGCGATGCTACCGGTTTGCCGTCCCTGGACGACTAGTGCCCCGTTTCACCTTATTTTTCGCTCTCAGCGCGGCGAGAAGCGGCCAGCCGCGAGGCGCGTGAGCGCA
>JAIZWN010000526.1 GCA_020443945.1 Candidatus Thiosymbion ectosymbiont of Robbea hypermnestra
TTACAGAAATCATGGGGGTGGAGTCAGCAACCAATTGAATCTATTCGATAATTTACCCGGACAGTAGTGATCGGTTATATTGGAATATGAGGCCGACACGGTGGTCGTTGACCAGAAAACAAAGGGTTAGATGCCAAATGGTCCTCGTAACATACTGATTTTAAAGAATGTTACAAAGGGAACAACTCTATCATCTTGAGGTTTTTGTCCTGTACTGAGCCCAGGGACAACAAAATGACAACACTACCGGATTTTTCAAGGCGCCCGATCGGCGGGCGAGATTGAGCTTGATCGAGGAGTTAGAGAACCTTGGGCCCCTTCGACCGATACCGACTGGAGGCCAGGCTCGATGCCTTGTGCGAGAAGGGTTGCCGACAGGTATGGCGGGATATCGAGACCCTGGAGCAGAGCGGCGAGCTGCCGGAAACCCGCGGCCTCGGCCAAGAAGAGCGCCGCTGGCTGCTGCGCGAGCTCAGGCAGGTGATGGCGGTTTACGCGGATCGCTGCTCGGCGGTTTGAGAGGCTGTCTAAAAACTCAAACCATGCCGCGCGGTCCAGGTTAGCCGCGGTCCTACCAGGCTGGCTACGGCCCAAAGCCCCTCGCCCCTGGCGGGAGAGGGGGAATCAATGGCTTCTCTTCGATACCGAAGACCAGTACAGCTGCGTACAAATACTGGAAACAAGAACCGCGAAGGTGAAGTGGGGTACCAGGGAACCGATGGAGGCGTTTCTGCGGCGGGCGGTGGCGCGAGGGGCGTTGCGGGCGGTGGATTTCCATTTCGCGCGCCGGTTGGAGGCCCTGGCCGGCGGCGATGTCCCGGAGCTTTTGTTGGCCGCGGCCCTGGCCAGTCACCGGGTCGGAGAGGGGGATGTCTGCCTGGAGCTGGACCGCTGCCGGGAGCTGCCTCTGCTGCGCGATGCCGCGGACGCGAACGGGCCGTGGCTCCCGGCCCTGGCTGCCTGGGTCGATGCTCTGCGCGCCTGTGATCCGGTCGGGGAGCCCGGCGACCGCGCGCCGCTGATCCTCGACCGGCACGGCCGGCTGTACCTGGGGCGCTACTGGTGGTTCGAGCGCCAGGTGGCAACAGCCGTGCTCGCCCGCGCCCGGTCCCCGGCGCCGGCGGTGGACCGGGACCGGCTGCGGGCCGGGCTCGGACGCCTGTTCCCCGGCGCGGGCGGCGTCGACTGGCAGCGGGTGGCGGCCGCGATGGCGGTGTTGCGCCGGCTGTGCCTGATCTCCGGCGGACCGGGCACGGGCAAGACCCGGACCGTGACCTCCATCCTCGCCCTGCTGGTGGAGCAGGCGGGGGATGCCCCCCCGCGCATAGCCCTGGCCGCCCCCACCGGCAAGGCGGCGGCCCGGCTTGCGGAATCCGTGCGCGCCGCCAAGGCGGAGCTGCCGCTGCCGGCAGGGATCGGGTCGCGCATTCCCGAGGCGGCGGTTACCCTGCACCGGTTGCTCGGCTATCGGCCCGGCCGCGCCAATCCCCGCCATGGCCCGGACGATCCCCTGCATCTGGAGGTCCTGGTGGTGGACGAGGCATCCATGGTGGATCTGCCTCTGATGGCCCGTCTGCTGGCCGCGCTGCCGGACCCCGCCCGCCTGATTCTGCTGGGGGATAAGGATCAGCTGGCCTCGGTGGAGGCGGGCATGGTGCTCGGGGATCTCTGTGGGCGGGACCGGGCGCCCGGCTACTCGCCGGAGCTGTGCGCGGAGATCGCGGCGGTGACCGGCGACCGGCTGGCGCCCGCCGCCGGGTCCGGTCCCGCGCTGGGGGACCGGATTGTCGAATTACGCACCAGCCGGCGCTTCGGCCGGGATAGCGGAATCGGCGCCCTGGCCGGGGCCGTGAACCGGGGGGACGCGGACGCGAGTCTGGGGATTCTGGCCGACGACCGCTACCCGGATGTGGGGCTGGAGGCGCCGCGGGCGCGGGTTCTGGCCGATCTGATCGAGCAGCGGCTAGTGCCCGCCTGGCGGCAGGTGACGGCGAGCCCGGAGCCCCGAGCGGCGCTGGCGGCATTGAACCGGGTGCGGGTCCTGTGCGCCCTGCGCTCGGGACCCCAGGGGGTCGAGCGCCTGAACGAACGCCTGGCGCGGACCCTGGAGGCGGCGGGTCTGATCCGGCGCGAGGGGGCACTCTACGCCGGTCGGCCGGTGATGCTCACCGCCAACGACCATGCCCTGGGGCTTTACAACGGGGATGTGGGTCTGATCCTGGCCGATCCCCGGAGCGACGGCGCCCTGCGGGCGTTCTTCGCCACCGCCGAGGGGCTCCGGCGCATCCTGCCGTCGCGGCTGCCGGCCCACGAGACCGTCTACGCCATGACGGTCCACAAGAGCCAAGGCTCCGAGTTCGACGAGCTGCTGCTGATCCTGCCCGAGGCCGAGAGCCGGGTGCTCACGCGGGAGCTGCTCTACACGGGCATCACCCGGGCCCGGCAGCGGGTCCGGATATTCGCTACCGAGGAACGCCTGCGCGGGGCGATTGAGCGGCCCGTGGTCCGCTCCACCGGGCTCTATGACGCCCTGTGGGGACTCGAATCGGGGACCTCCCGTCTCGTGGACACCCGGAAATAACAGAGTTACAACACCACTCGATGGACTTGATCCTATGTGCGGCATAGCCGGGTACATCATGCGCGACGGCGCCAGGCCGGACCCCCGAGAGTTGGGGCACATGCTCGACGCGCTCGCCCATCGCGGCCCCGACGACCGCGGCATCCACATCAGCGGACCCGTGGGACTGGCCCAGGTCCGCCTGTCCATCATCGGCCTGGCGACCGGGCACCAGCCCATGGTGTCGGAGAGCGGACGGCTCGCCCTGATCGCAAACGGGGAGGTCTACAACTACCTGGAGCTGAACGCCCTGCTCCGCGAGGAGGGGCGCCCGCCCCGCACCGAGTCGGACTCCGAGACCATCCTCAACGCCTATGCGGTCCATGGCCCGGACTTTCTCTCGGAGCTGCGCGGCATGTATGCCTTTGCCCTGGATGACGCCGAGCAGGGTTGCACGATCCTGGCGCGTGACCGACTGGGGATCAAACCCCTCTTCTACGCGCGCCTTCCGGACCGGATCGCCTTCGCCTCCGAGATCAAGGCGCTCCTGCGGATCCTGCCGGAACGCCCGGAGCTGGCGCCGGGGGCCCTGCGGCAGTTTTTCCAGAACCAATTCAGCAGCGGCGAGGAGACCCCCTTTCGGGGCGTCAAACGGGTCCTGCCGGGACAGGCGTTGATGATCGACCGGGCGCTCGAAATCAGGCGCCGGCGCTACTGGTCCGCGGCGGATGTGGCGCCGCGGGACATGGGGCCCGAGGAGGCCCACCGGGAGCTGGGGCTCCTGATGGATGCCGCCATGCGCGAGCATATGCGCTCCGACGTGCCGCTGGGGCTCTTCCTGTCCGGGGGCGTGGATTCCGCGGTGTTGGCCGCCATGCTCCATGAGCTGGGCGCCGGTCCCATACGCAGCTTCTCGGTGGGCTTCCGGGATACCACCCTGGCCGACGAGCTGGACGAGGCCGAGCGCATCGCCACCCATTTCGGCTTCGAGCATACCCGGCTGCGGTTGGACCTGGAACGGGTCTTCGGGCGCATCCCCCACACCATCTGGGCCGCGGACGAGCTGATGCGCGATTATGCCTGTCTGCCCACGTCCATCCTGGCCGAGGCGGCCGGCGAGCGGCTCAAGGTGGTCTTTTCCGGGGAGGGTGGGGATGAGGTGTTCGCGGGTTATCGCCGTTATCATCCGCGTCCGCCCGAACGCTGGTTCAAGGCCCTGGTCAGTCCCGGCAGTGGGGGCTTTCGGACCCGGGGGCAATGGAGCCGGCATTGGCGGCGGCGCCTGTTCGGCCCCGCGCTGAGCGCCCCGGGCCGGGTGGAGCGGGAGCCGGTCCGGCGCGCGTGGCGGGAATCGCCCCCGGCCTGGAGCGATTTGCAACGTCGCCAGTACGTGGACCTGACCACGGCGCTGCCGGACAATCTGCTGGTCAAGACGGACCGGATCCTCATGGGCTTCGGTCTGGAGGGGCGGGTGCCCTTCCTGGATCATCGGCTCGTGGAGTTCGGCCTGTCCCTGCCGGATCGGCTGAAGGTGCGCGGCCACCGGGGCAAGTGGCTGGTGCGGCAATGGGCACGGACCCGCCTGCCCGCGGGGCATCTGGAGCGGCCCAAGCGGGGTTTCCACGTCCCCGTGGGCGACTGGCTCCGGGGCGACCGGCTGCTCCGACTCGGCGACCGGCTGGTGAGGAATCGGGGTATCCGCGACTGGTTCAGGCCGGAGGCCATCGGCGAGCTGATCGACGCCGGCCGGGCCGGGCCGGGTCACTCCCGTGAGATCTGGGGGCTGATGCAGTTCGCCATCTGGCACCGCCTTTTCATCGAGGAACCGGGGCTTACGCCCTCTCCCGACGAGGACCCCCTGGAGTGGGTCGCGTCCTCCCCATGACGGATCCCAAACGCATCGCCTGCTTCTTCTCCACCTCCGGGCACAGCGGGGTCGACCGGGCCGTCAAACACCTGATACCCGCCCTCGCCCGGCGGGGGTATCGCGTCGACCTGCTCAAGGTGCGTCGCCACGGGCCCGAGCTGGAGGAGGTCCCGGCGGGCGTCGAAGTCATCGACCTGGGCTCGCGCCATACCTACGGCTGCGTGCCCGGAATCGTCCGCTATCTGCGCCGCGGACGGCCGCGAGTCTTATTGTCCGACAAGGACCGGGTCAACCGCACGGCCCTCCTGGCCCGACTCCTGGCCGGGGTCCGCACCCGGCTCGTCTTCAGCTCGGGAACCACCATCTCCATCGATCTGGCGACGCACGGCCCGCTCGAACGCTGGGTCCAGAGAAACTCCATGGGCCGGCTCTACCCCTACGCGGACCGGGTGATCGTTCCCAGCGCCGGGGTCGCCGACGACATGGCCGATTACACCGGTCTGGCACGAAGTCACATCCAGGTAGTGCCCTCGCCCGTCGTCCCGCGCTCCCTGTTCGAGGCCACCTTGCCGCGACCGGACCATCCCTGGTTCGGCGACCCGTCCGTCCCCCTCGTTCTGAGCACGGGGGAGCTCTGCCCGCGCAAGGACTTCGAGACCCTGATTCGCGCCTTTGCCCGGATACGTGCCCGACGCCCCTGCCGGCTCATGATCCTGGGGCGCGGCAAGGCCCATGATCGGCTGTCGGCCCTGATCCGCCGGCTGGACCTGGCGCGGGATGTCGCCTTGCCGGGCTTCGTCCCACAACCCTACGCCTATATGGCCCATGCGGACCTGTTCGCCTTTACCTCCCGCTGGGAGGGCTTGGGCTTCGTCATCATCGAAGCGCTCGCCGTAGGCACGCCGGTGGTCTCGACGGATTGCCCCAGCGGACCTCGGGAAATCCTCCGGGACGGCCGCTTCGGCCGGCTGGTGCGGGTGGGGGACCATGAGGCGCTGAGCGACGCCATGCTGGAAACGCTGGACCGACCCAGGCCCAAAGAGGAACTCCGGCGCGCGGCCGCACCCTACGAAATCGAAGCGGCCACGGACGCCTATCTCTCGGCCCTGGGGTTGCCGCCGCGGAGCCGGGAAATATCGGGGTAACCGCTACCCCGAAACGAGGCGCCGGACCCGGTCGTCGATCCGGGGCGTCGGAACAATCCGGTTCCCGACGCCAGGACTACGACGGCTATGAGGTAAGGCGGCAAGCCCCGATTGAACAACCAGGAATCGGTCAGTCCCACCACCGCGTACAGAACAATGGTCCCTGCGCCGGCCAGCGCCGCGAATTCGGACCAGTTCGAGGTCTGCGCTCGATAATAGGCCGACAAAAAATACCACAAGGGCAATAGAAACACCCCGAGCAGCATGGTCAGAAAGCCGATGGAGCCGGTGGCCGCGAGGGCATCGAAGTAAATGCTGTGAAAGCGGGCAAAGGCCTTTTCCAGAATGGAGCCGCTTTCCTCGATCCAAACGGCCAAATCGTCCTGGGGGTCGCCGAGCCCGGTACCTACCCAGGGATGCTCGCGCCAGATCTCCACTGCCCCCGACCACATCATCAAGCGAATCCCAACCGCGTTATTCTTGGGTTTGCCCTCCAGGAAATGGACGGAATCCACCACGGCCCCCTCCAGATCGGCTCCCCAGTCATCGTCCACCGAGACCGCGACCGCCAGGGTCGACAGGAGCAGAACCGATCCGCCCAGCCCCCCCCACACCTTCTTCCAGGTAAAGGACTTGATCAGCCAGATAACAAACAGAGCGCCGAGCGCGCAGATCAGCGCCAACATCGAGCCCCGGGAATCGCTGGCCAGGCCCGCATAGCAGCCGGCAACGAAGGCGCCGGCCAAAAGCGGATAAAACGCGATGATGCCCCTCCGCGTCAAGGCGGCGGCCGCTACCAGAATCGCCAGCCAGCAGGCATAGTTGCCGAAACGGTTCGGGTTGAGGTTATCGCCCAGTCCCACGCCCCAGGGGGATTCGGATTCCGGTTGGAAAAGGGCAAAAACCGCCAAGCTGAACGAGGCCGCCAGCGCGGCATGGAAGAGGATCCGAACCTGCCGGTCCTCGACGGGATCCTGCCCGAGAAACGAGAACACGAGGGGAAGCAGAAGGAACGGGTAGTACTTCTCGAATCGCCAGGCCGCGAAGTCCCAGTTCTGATTGTTTACCAAACTGATGACTCCACCGAGGAAAAACAGCGCAAAACCGCCGACGAGAATCCAGGTCTCGCCCGACAGGCCCCGCCAACCGCGCCATCCGAAAACGACGCCCAGCAGGAGCATAGGCGCGGCCAGGTTGGTAATGGCCCCGGGCACGATGACCGCGAGCGGCAAGTAGACCGCTAAAACGAAGGCAAATACCGAATAACCGTTCAGACCCCATTCCGAACTTCGGCTCAATGTAGGTATAACCCCTTGATTTTCCATTTTCAAAATCAGGCCCCAATGATTTCGTTGCAGAAGATCCCCTACCCTGAAACCGCTACTCGTCAGAGGGTGTTGCAAAGGCCCATGGATGGGCCCTTGCGACACCCTCCGTTACGGGTTTTCGGTTTCCGGCGGAATCGTTCGATTCGTTCCGGCACGCAAGAATGGACCACTCCCGGCGCCTATGCAATCATCCAGGATTCGATACGCCATACGATTCGATATCGTTTCCGCTTTGTGCAGGCGTTGGCCCTGCCGGTCGGGTTATTCCAGGACTGGAAGGATCGGATAAGGGGTCGAAACGGTAGGTGCGCAGCACATCGACAACACGACCATTGCAGCATTCGACCAGGCCATTGGTTTTCGGAGCGGTACTCCGGGAGGCCGCCGAGTCACTGGCGGCGCTCCCCCAGGCCACCCCCCACCTGGAGGCAATGTTGCTGCTGTGCGAGGCGACCGGGCGCGAACGCACGGACTTCCTGGCCCGGCCGGAAGCCGAGATTCCCACGGCGGACCGGGCACGCTTCGACCTTTTGCTCCAACGCCGCCTGGCCGGCGAGCCCATCGCCTACATCCGCGGACGGCAGGCATTCTGGACCCTGGACCTGCATGTCACGCCCGCGACCCTGATCCCCCGCCCGGAGACGGAGCTCTTGGTGGAACTGACGCTGGAACGGCTTCCGGCCGCGGCCCCGCTGCTGGTGCTGGACGCCGGCAGCGGGAGCGGCGCTATCGCCGCCGCCCTGGCCTCCGAGCGACCCGCCTGGACCCTGATCGCCACCGAACATAGCCGGGAAGCCGCCCGCATAGCCGGCGGGAACCTCCGCCGGTACGCACCTGGGAATGCAGGCATCGTCGTCGGTGACTGGTTGACGCCCATCGCCGGGCGTTCCCTGCACGCCATCGTCGGCAACCCCCCCTACATCCCGGACACAGACCCCCACCTCGGGCGGGGCGATCTACCCTGGGAGCCGCGCGACGCCCTGGTCGCCGGCCCCGACGGCCTCGACGCTATCCGTATCCTGAGCACCCAGGCGGTCTCCCGGTTACGACCCGCCGGGTTCCTGGCATTGGAGCACGGCTGCGACCAGGGGCCGGCGGTGCGCGCGATCTTCGCGCGGCATGGCTTCGAGGACATCCGCACCCATCGCGACCTCGGCGACCGGGAACGAGTCACCACGGGTCGGCTGCCCCCTTGAGAGCCCTGCACCGGATACGCCGTAGCAGGCGGCGATCGGCACTTCCCGGTGGACAAGACCCGCCTTCTACTCTTCGGTATCCGGCAACCCCCACCGGCATGCCCCACAACCCCGGCATCTGCTACCCTGTGTCACCGTTGCCCAAGGCCGAGGGGCCCCTGCCGTGAACGACGACCAGCTATTGCGCTACAGCCGCCAGATCATGCTGCCGACGGTGGGCGTCGAGGGGCAGGAACGCCTGCTCGCGGCCCGTGTGCTGGTGGTGGGGTTGGGCGGATTGGGTTCGCCGGTGGCTCTCTATCTGGCCGCGGCGGGCGTGGGCACCCTGGTGGTGGCGGATTTCGACGCCGTCGAGCTATCCAATCTCCAACGCCAGATCCTGCACACCAGCGAACGCCTCGGGATGTCGAAGGTGGACTCCGCCCAGCGGGCCCTGCGGGCGATCAATCCGCGGGTGAGGATCGAAGGATTCGAGGGCAGGATCGACGCGGATACCTTGCCCGCCCTGCTCGCCGGGGCGGATGCGGTCGTGGACGGTTGCGATAACTTCGCTACCCGCTTCGCCGTCAACGAGGCCTGTTTTCGGGCCGGCGTGCCGTTGATCTCCGGGGCCGCCATCCGCACCGAGGGCCAGGTGGCCGTATTTCCGGGCAGGCCCGGTGGTCCCTGCTATCAGTGCCTCTATCCGCGCGACGGGGTTGCGGACGAGACCTGCACCGCCACCGGCGTGCTCGGCCCGGTGGTGGGCATCGTCGGCAGCATCCAGGCCACCGAAACCCTCAAGCTCCTGACCGGCGCGGGGGACCCCTTGTGCGGTCGCTTGCTGTTGCTGGATGCGCTGACCATGGAGTTCCGCGGGCTCCGACTCACCGCCGATCCACATTGCTCCCTATGCGGTGTCCGACCGTCCGCGTCACAATCGAGCCGCGTCGATTGACGCTACGGGAGCTTCCGCCGCTGTCCGGTGCCGATGCCCATTCCCGGTGACGGTAGTGTTGTAGTTTTGTGATCCGCGATTTTGAACCGCAAAGGCGCAAAGGAGAACAAGGCTTGAGTCCGCAGGCCGCCTTGAGCACCGCGCGTATCGAACCCTCGGGGTAACGCTTTGCGTTCTTTGCGCCTTTGCGGTTAAAAAACGACCTGTTCACACTATGTTTGAATCGTTCCTAACGGTGAGGGAAGGTCTCTACGCCAAATCCCGAAAACCACAAATCTAAGACACCACCAAGCAATGCACGCAGCCGAAATTCCGCTAGAATTAGTGGTGTAGTAGGGAAGAACTGCCATTGCAGGCGGGTCCTACCGTCCGCGGGCAATTCGAGAGAGTCGTTTCCATCCAAATCATCCGGAAGGGGAATATGCAATGTACAAGTCTGTAACCATGGGTGCTCTCGCGTCGGTGTTCGTGCTCGGTCTGGCCATCTCCGGCAATACACTCGCCGCCAAAGAAGGATTCGAGAAGTGCTACGGCGTCGCCAAGGCCGGGATGAACGACTGTGGGACCAGCAAGCATAACTGTGGCGGCCAGGCCACGAAGCATGGGGACCCGGAGGAATGGGTCTATGTGCGCGAGGGAACCTGTAAGAAGCTGGTGACAAAGGACGACTTCGAGGATAAGTGAGGCCGCCGCGGATAATATCGATGCCGGTGATGCGGGGGACCGCTCGAGGTCCAGGTCCATCCCATGATGAGGGCGTCGCAAAAGAGTGGGTAAGGGAGAGGCCGAAGCCACTCCCTCCCCGTTGCCGCAAGGGGGTCAATTCCCCCGATTGTCCAGCATGCCCCTTTCGGGCACTGGGCGGCT
>JAIZWN010000527.1 GCA_020443945.1 Candidatus Thiosymbion ectosymbiont of Robbea hypermnestra
TTGCCGGTCTGGCGCGGGGCGTGGAGGACGAAGTAGCGTTTCTCCGCGATCAAACGGCGGATTTCATCCAGATCCCAACGCGATAGCGCCGGGACATTGTAATGATCGTCCGGTATCACGGGACCAGCAGTGCAGAAGGTTTTCATTGGCGGAAATCCGTGTAATCCGTGGATTTAAAATTACAGGGGTTTTGATTGATTGGGAAGGGTGGCTTGGGTCCGGATGGGCGGCTCGTCCGCTTCCGCGGATTGCTCGGGGACCGGGGCCTGGTCCAGGAATGCGGGGTCGCGGATTTCGGTCAGGGGCGGGAGCTCGTTCAGGGAGGTCAGTCCGAAGTAGTCCAGGAATTTGCGGGTAGTGGCATAGAGGGCCGGCCGGCCGGGCACGTCGCGGTGGCCGACGCTACGGATCCACTCGCGCTCGGTGAGGGTTCGGATGATGTGGGTGCTGACGGCGACGCCGCGGATGGCCTCGATCTCGCCGCGGGTGATGGGCTGGCGGTAGGCGATCAGGGCGAGGGTTTCCAGCAAGGCGCGGGAGTAGCGGGCGGGCTTTTCTTCCCACAGGCGCGCCACCCAGGGGGCGGTTTCCCGACGGACCTGGACCCGGAAGCCGCCGGCCACCTGGACCAGCTCGATGCCCCGATCCCGGTAGTCCCGCTCCAGGGAGGCGAGGATCTCCAGCACCGCCTCCCGGCTCGGCCGTTCTTCGTCGGCAAAGAGGGCGAGCAGGCGTTCGAGGGTGAGGGGGCCGCCGGCGGCCAGCAGGGCCCCTTCGAGGATCTGTTTGAGGGGCGGCGGCCCACTCACGCCTCGGCCCCACGCAGCCGGGCATGGATGGGCGCGAAGGGCGCGGGCTGCACCAGGTCGATGGCGGCGTCCTTGAGGAGCTCGAGCAGGGCGAGGAAGGTGACCACGACCCCGGCCCGGCCTTCGCGCAGCTCGAACAGCTGGACGAAGGGGACGAAGTCCGCCTCCTGCACCCTTGCCAGCACCTGGGCCATGCGTTCGCGCAGGGAGAGGGATTCCCGCTCGATGCGATGGCTGGTGTAGAGGTCCGCCCGCGCCATGACTTCCCGCAGGGCCAGCAGGACCTCCCGCAGGTCCACGCTGGGCGGCAGCCGGCGTATCTGCCCCGGCGGGATCTCCGTGCGGGTGACGAAGGTATCCCGCTCCAGCCGCGGCAGGACGTCCAGGTCCTGGGCCGCCTGCTTGAAGCGTTCGTATTCCTGGAGCCGGCGCACCAGCTCGGCCCGCGGGTCTTCCTCGTCTTCCGGGTGCGCCGGTCGCGGCAGCAGCATGCGTGATTTGATTTCGGCCAGGATGGCGGCCATGACCAGGTATTCGGCCGCCAGCTCCAGCCGCAGGTTTTTCATGAGCTCGACGTATTCCATGTACTGCGCGGTGATCTCGGCGATGGGGATGTCCAGGATGTCCAGGTTCTGGCGCTTGATGAGGTACAGGAGCAGGTCCAGGGGTCCCTCGAAGGCCTCGAGGATGATTTCCAGGGCGTCCGGGGGGATATAGAGGTCCTCGGGAAAGGCGAGCAGAGGGGTGCCCTGCACCAGGGCGCAGGGCGCCTCCTGCCGCCCGCCATCCTCGGAGGACTCGTCCCCTGGAAGGACGGCGGCTTCTGCGCCGGCGGTCGCCTCGGTCAAGGGAGCACCAGGGACATGGCGTGGCGCACCTCTTCCATGGTCTCCCGCGCCGCATCCCGCGCCGCCTCGCAGCCATCGTTGATCAGGTTGCGAACCAGGTCCGGCTGCTGCTCGAACTCGTCCGCCCGTTCCCGGATGGGGCGCAGCTCGCCGAGCACTGCGTCGATGACCGGCTGCTTGCAGTCGAGGCAGCCGATGCCGGCCGTGCGACAACCTTCCCGGACCCAGGTTTTGACGCCTTCGTCCGAGTAGATCCGGTGGAATTGCCAGACCGGGCATTGTTCGGGGTCGCCCGGATCCGTGCGCCGCACGCGCCGGGGGTCGGTGGGCATGGTGCGCAGGGCGCGCTCGATGTCCGCCGGATCGTCCCGCAACGCAAGGGTGTTCCCATAGGATTTGGACATCTTCTGCCCGTCCAGTCCGGGCATCCGGGAGGCCTTGGCGAGCAGGGCCCGCGGCTCCGGGAGGATCACGCGCCCGCCCCCTTCCAGGTAGCCGAACAGGCGCTCGCGGTCCGTGACCGTGATGTTGGCCTGGCTCTCCAGCAGGGCCTGGGCGACCTCGAGGGATTCCTGGTCGCCCTGCTCCCGGTATTTTTTGCGCAGCCTATCGAAGAGCTTGGCGTTCTTTTTACCCATCTTCTTGCATGCCTGCTCCGCCAGCGCCTCGAATCCCGGCTCGCGGCCGTAGATGTGATTGAAGCGGCGGGCGATCTCCCGGGTCAGCTCCACATGGGCCACTTGATCCTCCCCTACCGGGACCTGGCCCCCCTTGTAGATCAGGATGTCCGCGCTCTGCAGCAGCGGATAGCCCAGAAAGCCGTAGGTAGCCAGGTCCCTCTCCTTCAGCTTCTCCTGCTGATCCTTGTAGCTCGGGACCCGCTCCAACCAGCCCAGGGGCGCGATCATGGCGAGCAGCAGATAGAGCTCCGCGTGCTCCGGCACCCGGGACTGGATGAACAGGGTGGCGGAGCCGGGGCTGATGCCGGCGGCCAGCCAGTCTACGACCATGTCCCAGGTACTTTCCGGGATCAGGGAGGGCTCCTCGTAGTGGGTGGTCAGGGCGTGCCAGTCGGCGACGAAGAAAAAACACTCGTGCTCATGCTGGAGCGCCAGCCAGTTCTTGAGCACCCCGTGATAGTGGCCGAGGTGCAGCCGGCCGGTGGGCCGCATACCGGAGATGACGCGATCGTTATAGGGGAACGGGGTACTCAAGGATAGTGTCCTAAGGCCGTTGGGAGAAAAAAAGCTCTTCCACGATCTCGGCGCCCGGCATGAGGCCGATGGCGCCGGCGATGAGCGGAAACAATAGGGTTCCCAGCACGCCGGTGACCAGCAGCACCAGCAGCAGGAGCAGTCCGTAAGGCTCCAGGCGCGAGAACCGGGCCGACCAGGCGGGCGGCAAGAGGGCATCGAGCACCCGCCCACCGTCGAGCGGAACCAGCGGAAACAGGTTCAGCACCATCAGGAGCACATTGATGAAGACCCCGATGGCGCCCATGTAGACCAGCGGCAGAGAGAGCCACTCGGAGGTGCCCCAGGCCGTGATGCCGGCATGAATCACCAAGCCCCACAGCAGGCCCATCAGCAGGTTTGCGCCCGGCCCCGCCAGGGCCACCAGGGCCATGTCCCGCCGCGTGTGCCGGAGGTTGCGCGCATCAATGGGCACCGGCTTGGCCCAACCGAAGAGAAAGCCGGTCAGCCAGAAGGTAGCCAGGGGAACAATCAGGGTACCCAGGAAATCGATGTGCCGGAGGGGATTGAGGGTCACCCGTCCCAGCATCTTCGCCGTGCCGTCACCCAGCCGGTGCGCCATCCAGCCGTGGGCCGCCTCGTGCGCCGTAATGGCGAAGAGCACCGGCAGCGCGCTCACCGCCAATAGCTGGACACTGTTCAGGGTACTCATCGCCCCATTGTATACCCGTCGGGCCGCGAGCAGGGAGGCCGTGCCTTTTTCCCGGCGTTTGCGACCGCGGAATCATTGGGACCGCAAAGGCGCGCGGGGAATACGCAAGAAAACAAAGAATCATCAAACCACGGAGACTATAGAAAGCACGGAGAGTCGATTTTTGTCGTTTTCTCCGTGCTCTTTGTGCCTCCCCGGTAAAATGCCGGCGCTCCCAGGCGCCGCCGGAATGGCGCGGTGGGGTCTGAACGATCACGGCGGATCACGATGTCCTTGGACGTATTCGTGTAAGGCGGTGTTTATGTGGGTCTGGTATTTCCCGCCTTGGGCCCTGAACCAATCCAGCAACTCGGCGTCGATGCGAAGCGTTATCCGTTGTTTGACCGGGCGGTAAAAGCGACCTCGAACGGCGTTGGAAAAGTCGCCTATCTCGGGAATGTCGCTGGTATCGATGTCCGCATCCGGTAACTCGGCCAAACGCCGTAGCTCCCGCTGCTGTTCATCTGTCGTCTTGTTCATAATGCATGACAAAATTTAGTTCCAATCGATGCGGTTCGCTAGGCTCGCCACATCCTACAGGCCATGCAAGGCGCGTCCTGTACCCGTCACGGGGCAAGCAGGGAGGCATCGCCCTTCCCCCGCCGGATCACCACCGGCGGCTCCTGCATCATATCCACCACCGTCGTCGGCTCCCAACCGCAGAAACCGCCGTCGATCACCAGCGCCACCTCCCGGTCCAGGCGCTCGCGCATCTCCTGGGGATCCGTGAGGGGCACGTCATCCGGCGGCAACAGCAGGGTCGTACTCAGGATGGGTTGATCCAGCTCGGCAAGCAACGCCCGGCAAATCACATTATCCGGCACCCGGATGCCGATGGTCTTGCGCCTGGGATGAAGGAGACGCCGCGGCACCTGTCTGGTCGCCTGATGAATAAAGGTATAGGCGCCCGGCGTGAGCCCCTTGAGCAGCCGGAAGGCCTGATTGTCGATCCGGGCGTAGGTTGTGATCTCCGAAAGATCCCGACAGACCAGGGTGAAATTATGCCCGGCGTCCAGCCCCCGAATCGCCCGGATGCGCTCCAGCGCCGATTTCTCGCCGATCCGGCAACCCAGCGCATAGGAAGAATCGGTTGGGTAGACGATCACCCCCCCTTCCAACAGGATCTCCACCGAACGCCGGATCAGACGCGGCTGAGGGTTTTGAGGATGCAACGTAAAAAACTGTGCCATGCTCGAAAGATAAGTCAATCCGGGCGTCCCGACAAGAACCCGGAGGCTATCCGGTACAGTGTTTCAACCTATTTCTCCGGAGCACCCGCGGGGTTGTGGTTCGGGCAGCCGCAGGCTGCCGGTGAGCCGGCTCACGTCGGCGAGTCCGTGACGGTCCAGGTAGTCGCAAATCCCCCGGTTGATGGTGGGGAGCAGGAGCGGATCGTAGAAGAGGGCCGTGCCGATCCCGACCGCGCTGGCGCCGGCGATCAGGAATTCGAGGGCGTCTTTCGCGCCGGCGATGCCGCCCTGGCCGATGATGGGAGCCCCGTGCGGGCGGCAGACCTGATAGACCTGGTGGACCTTCAGCAGGGCGATGGGCTTGATGGCCGGCCCGGACAGCCCGCCTTGGCGGTTGTCGAGGATGGGCGTGCGCGTCTCGCTGTCGATCGCCATGCCCATCAGGGTGTTGATGACGGCGAAGGCGTCCGAGCCCGCCTCCAGGCAGGCCCTGGCGTTGGCGGCAATGTCGGTCTGATTGGGCGAGAGCTTGGTGATCAGGGGTTTGGCGGTAGCGGATCGGCAGGCGGTTACGACTTGTGCCGACATCTTGCGGTCGTTGCCGAAGGCCACGCCGCCCTGTTTGACGTTGGGGCAGGAGATGTTGATCTCGATCGCGTCGATGGGGGAGTCGTCGAAACGGCGGGTGACTTCGTAATATTCCTCGACCGTGCCGCCCGAGACATTGGCGATGAACCGCGTCTCGGTGAAGTCGAGGGTCGGCAGGAGCCGGTCCACCACGTGATCGACGCCGGGGTTCTGCAGGCCGATGGCGTTCAGCAGGCCGCCGGTGGTTTCGCAGATCCGGTGCGGGGTGTTTCCCAGGCGGGGCTCCAGGGTGGTTCCCTTGAGGCAGAGGGCGCCGGCGTCCCGGTTCGAGAAGCCCTCGACGCGGGTATATTCTTCGCCGAAACCGACGCACCCGGACAGGAGTACCAGGGGCGTGGCGAAACGCAGCCCGCAGAAATCGATTGCCAGCCGGGGGTCCGGCGCCTGGCTCATCGGGTACCCCGACGCGCAAGGTCCGGCAATGGGAACCACGAATGGACACGCATCATCACGAATGTTCCCGGACAGTCACAAGGCCCCGGGGTACTAGGGGGTGTTCTCAATTCTCACACCAAGCCACGAAGCCACGAAGAATGCTTCCGTGGTCTCGGACGGTTCTTGGCGTTGCCGGTGCCACCCACCGTCATTCCGGGTGGGACCCCGGAATCCAGTTGCCAGGGACGGCGACCCGAGGCCTCCCATCGAGAGCCGTGTGGTTCCGGGCCTTTGCGGAGAGGGGGCAAAAGTTGGACCTCACAGGTTTCGGTGACTTGCCATCCCTGGCACCTGGGTTCCGGCAATCCCTGCCGGAATGACGGCCAACAGGCGCCTTACCCATGACCCACGATCCCTTTGTGGCTTGGTGT
>JAIZWN010000528.1 GCA_020443945.1 Candidatus Thiosymbion ectosymbiont of Robbea hypermnestra
ATACCCGGCGTCGAACCCCTGTTCGACCGCCCCGTCTTTCACGAGCGGGCCCTGCGGCTTCCCGTCCCCACCGCCGATCTGTTACGCCCTCTGGCCGCGCACAATATCCTCGGCGGCTACGACCTGGGGCCGCACTACCCCGAGCTCGATCCCGGACTGCTCGTGTGCGCCACCGAGCCGCGCACCGAGGAAGAAATGACCGCCTACGCCCAAAAACTCGCCC
>JAIZWN010000529.1 GCA_020443945.1 Candidatus Thiosymbion ectosymbiont of Robbea hypermnestra
TCGGCGGTGGGGACGGGAAGCCGCAGGGCCCGCTCGTGAAAGACGGGGCGGTCGAACAGGGGTTCGACGCCGGGTATCCGGCACTCCTGGATGTGGGGGATGAAGGGCATGGAATCCTCGGGTCTCAGCGCCTCGGGCGGTCGACGGGGAAAGGTGAAATGGGGTATTAGTGCGCCGCCACATCCGCTCGCCGCCTCAACAGATCGATGACGAGCTCGGCTAGGATCAGCTCCATCGCATACATCATCTTGCCGCCGGGAATCACCAGGGTATTGAAACCGGTAATGATGGCCCCCTCGATCAGGCCCTTGAGGTCGAGCTTATACTCCGTGCTGGGCTTGGGTTTCAGGAAGTGGATCAGGACCAGGCTCTGGTCGGCGGTGGGGATATTATCCACGCAGAAAGGATTGCTGGTATCGATGAGGGGAATGCGTTGGAAGTTGATATGGGTCGCGGAGAATTGGGGCACGATGTAGTGCATATAGTCGTACATACGACGGTGAATCGTCTCCAGCACCACTTCCTGCCGATAGCCCCGCTCCGCCGTGTCGCGCTTGATTTTCTGCACCCATTCGAGGTTGATGGTCGGACATACGCCGATCAGCAGATCCACCTCCTCGGCCATATTGATGTCACCGGCGACTACGCCGCCATGTAGTCCTTCGTAGAACAGCAGATCCGTATCCGGCGGGATCGGCTCCCAGGGCGTGAAGGTACCCGGCTCCTGCCCGTAGATCGCGGCCTCCTCCTCGTTATGGATATAGTAACGCCGCTCCCCCTTGCCGGATTGTCCATAACGGCGGAACAGATCGCGCTGCTTTTCGAACAGATTCCCCTCGGGTCCGAAGTGGCTCAGATTGTGACCCTCCCGCTTGGCCTTCTCCAGCTCTTCCTTCATCTGGTGTCGATCGAAACGGTGGAAGCTGTCGCCTTCGATGGTCGCCGCGCGCGCGCCGACCCGGCGGAAGATATGCTCCAGCGCATCCTTCACCGTGCTGGTCCCAGCCCCGGACGAGCCGGTTACGGCAATGATCGGATATTTTTTCGACATATATATGCCTGCCTTGTCGCCTTGCCACGCAGCCGAACACCTGACGAGTACCCCATGTCACCTTATTTTGCGTTCTCAGCGCGGCGAGAAGCGGCCGGATGCGAGGCGCGCGAGCGCAAGGATAGCCAACCCTCTTGCAAGCTCGCGCAACGACGCGGATGCCAGCCTGCGTCGCGCCCGCAGGGAGCCCTCCCCAAACGCGCCAAGGCAAGGTTACACCCTTCAGGCGATTCCTGCCTGCCGTGCCTTGGGGCGTTTGGGGGCTTAAGAGGGCGTAAAATAAGGTGAAATGGGGTACTGGTTGCGCCGGATTATAGAGCCGTTTTTTTAAACGGATTGGACTGTTTCCGACACAAGTACCCTACTTCGCCTTATTTTGCATCCTTGGAACCCCTCCAAACGCGCCAGGGCAAGGCGCAACCATTCTCGCTTTTTACTTCGGTGGCCCCGATTTGCGTTCGAACCCGTCGGCAGGAAGGTGGTTTTTTGCGTTATGATCGGGAATCGACCAGGCGGTACGCGCATCGCCCGTGCCGCCGTAATGCGATAATCGGTGCCCGCCCCCCGGAGCCGGGCGCCCCGAAGGCCAAGAAGAAATGATCGACCGTCCCTGCTAGGCGGCGGCGGAGGGGACCATGGGAGTTAGCGGCATCGGTATCTGGCAGCTTTTGATCATTCTGGTGATCGTGCTGCTGCTCTTCGGCACCAAGCGATTGAAGAGTATCGGTTCGGATCTGGGCAATGCGGTGAAGGGTTTCCGCAGTGCCATGACGGAGAGCGAGAAGGCGGACACCGAGCCGAAGCAGCTCGGGGAGGAGACCGCCGAAGGCGAGGCCGTCACCCCCGCCGGGACGGCGGCCAAGGATGCGGCCAGGGACAAAGAGAAGGCATGAGGCACACGCCTGCCGTCGATTGGTAGGGTCGGCTTATGTTCGACGTCGGATTCTGGGAGCTGGCCCTTCTCGGCTTGATTCTGCTGTTGGTGGTAGGGCCCGAGCGTCTGCCCAGGTTTGCGCGCACCGCGGGTTTGTGGATCGGGCGGGGGCGGCGCATGTTGGGCTCGATGAAGGCGGAAATCGACCGGGAGATCAAGGCGCAGGAGCTCAAGGAAATCCTGGATAAGCAGGCCCGGAGCAACCCACTGGAAAGCATCCTGGAGGACCCCGTGGATCAGCCGACCCGGCAGGCGTCCACGACCGAAGCGACCTCGGCGCGTCCCGGAGCCGGCGGTAAGCCCGAGTCCGACGCCGGGCTATCCTGAAAATCCCCGGTGTCCGAATATCGGGACGGCCGTCACCGCCCCGGTCTCCAGGCGGTTCCGCCAACGGGCGTCCATTCCGGTATCCCACGTAAAGAGCTACTCCAAGCGCGATGTCATCGTCCGCGAATCCCGAAGCACCGGGCCAGGAACAACCCTTCGTCGCCCACCTGATCGAGCTGCGCGACCGCCTGATGCGGATGCTGGTGGCGGTGCTGTTGGTATTTCTCGCCCTCTTCCCCTTCGCCAACGACATTTACACCTATGTGGCCATGCCCCTGATGGCGCAACTGCCGGCGGGGACCAGCATGATCGCCACCCAGGTGGCCTCCCCCTTCCTGACGCCCTTCAAACTGGCGCTGGTGTCGGCGGTCTTTCTGTCCATGCCCTATCTCCTGTTCCAGCTCTGGTCGTTCGTGGTGCCGGGACTCTACAGCCACGAGAAACAGCTGGCGATCCCCCTGCTGATTTCCAGCGTGGTTCTCTTCTATCTGGGAACGGTTTTCGCCTATTACCTGGTTTTTCCGTTGGTATTCGCCTTCCTGACCGGGACCGCCCCGGACGGGGTGGCGGTCATGACGGATATCAGCCACTACCTGGACTTCGTCCTCACCCTGTTCTTCGCCTTCGGCATCGCTTTTGAGATCCCCATCGCCACCATCCTGCTGGTCGCCGCCGGCATCACGACGCCGGAGGACCTGGGGCGCAAACGGCCCTATCTCATCGTCGGGGTCTTCGTGGTGGGGATGCTGCTGACGCCCCCGGATGTCATTTCCCAGACCCTGCTCGCCCTCCCCATGTGGCTCCTGTTCGAGCTCGGCATCCTGCTCTCCCGCTTCTTCCAGCGGCGACGGCAGGCATCCATGGCGGCGCGGGAGGCCGAGGCCGCCGCCTCCGCCGGACCGTCCGACGACCTGGCGGCCACCGCCGGTGCCGCCGGTGCCGCTGCCGGGGGACCGCCCCCGAGCGGGCAGGGCGGCAAATCCGCCGGCGAAGAGGTCCTACTCGGCCGGGATCTCGCCGGCGGCGATCCCTTGGACCAGGAGCGTTTCAAACCCTTGACGGCGGAAGAGATGGAAGCGGAACTGGACGCCATCGAGGCCGAGGAGGAGATCGACGGCGCGGCCGCAAAGGAGCCGGACCCGGTGGACCGGAAGCTCGAACGGATCAAGGCCCTACGGGATCAGGAGGCCCATGCGGATGTCCGGCGGCTGCTCTACGAGGTCCTCGAAGAAGGCGACGACGAGCAGCGCCGGGTGGCGCGGAACATTCTGGAACAGCTCGACACCCCGTGAGCGGTTCGCATTTCAGTGTTTCAGTGGTCGAGAAAACGGAGACAAACCATGCAAGAGCCCGAATGCCCGAAAACAGGCCCCTATACCCTGGAGCTGGACGCCGGCACCTATTGGTGGTGCGCCTGTGGTCGTTCCGCGAATCAGCCGTTCTGCGACGGCTCACACCGGGGAACCGACTTCGAACCGATGGAGCTGGCGCTCGCCGAGGCGCAGAAGGTGTGGCTGTGCGGCTGCAAGCGGAGCGGGGACAAACCCAGGTGCGATGGCGCGCACAAGAAGCTGATCTAGTACCCCATTTCACCTTATTTTTCACCCTCAGAGCCTTCCCAACCGCGCCAAGGCGAGAAGAGAGCACCGAACGCCACGCTTTGCCTTGGCGCGGTTGGGGGGCTCCCTGCGGGCGCGACGAGAAGCGACCATCCGCTTCGTTGCGCGAGCTTGCAATAGGGGTAGCTATTCCTGCGCTCACGCGCCTCGC
>JAIZWN010000530.1 GCA_020443945.1 Candidatus Thiosymbion ectosymbiont of Robbea hypermnestra
GGGTCCCACCCGGAATGACGGTGCGGTGGCACCGGCAACGCCAAGAGCCGTCCGAGACCACGGCAGAATTCTTCGTGTCTTGGTGGCTTGGTGTGAGAAAAACAGGATAGCGAAGGCTGAGGGTATTTTGGGCTTGCCATCCCTGGCAACGGCAGGTTCCGGGATCCCACCCGGAACGACGATGTGGTGGTAAGAGAAACGCAATAATCTGCGAAAATCGGCGTAATCCGTGGATTCAAAACCGAGGATAACAAGATTACGACACCATCTTTCGGGAGGGGAGACTCCTTCGCCCGCTCCTTATGGACAGTGGGGTCGGGCCTGCGCACGGGCTGGCTGATCCTGGGCATCCTGCTGCTGCTGATTGTCCTGGGCGAGGCGGGGCTGCGCCTGGC
>JAIZWN010000531.1 GCA_020443945.1 Candidatus Thiosymbion ectosymbiont of Robbea hypermnestra
GGCCGGATAGATGACCGCAACCTTTTCCTTCGCCAACGCCGGTGGGTGGTTACCTTGCAAAACGGGATGGGTCCATAGAGGGATGGGTCCATAGATGTGGTGTCCCGGTTCGCGGATGCCCTATGCGCCTTGGATTCGGCGCTGGCACACGCGGCGCTCAAGTGGCCGCCGCGTATCCGATACGGGTACTGGTGCTCTTGGCTAGGCAGGTATATAGGTCCCTAAATTAACTCTATTGAAGGCTTTGTTGTGGATATGGTGCGGCTGCTTGGCGCGCGAACGCAGCCGGTGGTTTGGTCTTGCGACGATTTATCATGGCAATCGATGGTATCGGCAGAGCCGCCGGGGTCAGTTGCGCATGGCCGCGCGTGACCAACCGGAGAAATCGAGGCGGATGGCGTCGGCCAGTATGCGGGCCGCTTCCCTTGCCTGGATGCGTGCAATCGCTTCTTGTTGCTTTTCCAGGACATCCTGATCCACATCGTCGGCGGTTTCGTCTACCGGATCGATACCCCGTGCCCGCAGGAATGCATTGCGCTGATCCTTGAGTACACGTTCGCGTCGTTTGGATTCGATCCGCCGGTCCCGCTCGCGGAGTGAGACGATGGTCCGGTCGTCCAGCTCTCGGAGCATTTGTTCCCGGGCGATCAGCATTTTGAATCCCGGATCACGGCGGGTGCGTTTGCCGGAGCGTTGCCGGAGCCTGCCGAGTTCTTGGATCAGGGAGACCCGCTCGTACTTGGCCGGGTCGATCCTGGCCCAGGGCAGGGGGTTGTCCAGGGCGCGCTCGCCGTGGTCACCGAAATCCAGCGCCGTCGGGAAGGTGATGTCGGGCTCCACGCCGCGCAGCTGGGTGCTGCCGCCGCTGATGCGGAAGAATTCCGCCATGGTGAGGCGCAGGCGCCCGAAATTCTCCTTGTAATTGGGTACGAAGCGGTCGAGATCCATCAGGGTCTGGACCGTTCCCTTGCCGAAGGTCGGCTCGCCGATGATGATTCCGCGTCCGTAGTCCTGGATCGCGCCGGCGAAGATCTCGGAGGCGGAGGCGCTGTTGCGGTCGACGAGCACCGCCAGCGGTCCTTGATAGAGGATTCCCGGATCCGGGTCCGTCTCGACCTCGACATCGCCGAAGGAGTCTTTTACCTGCACGATGGGGCCTTTGTCGATAAAGAGCCCCGTCAGCGCCGTTGCCTCGGTGAGGGAGCCGCCGCCGTTCCCGCGCAGATCCACCAGGATGCCGTTTACGCTTTGCTGCTCGAGCTGCCGGATCAGGGTCCGCACGTCCCGGGTGGTGCTACGGAATTTTTTGTTTCCCTTCGATGCGGAGCGGAAATCGCGGTAGAAGGCGGGGATTTCGATCACGCCGATCCGGATTCTCGGGGCATTGTCCAGGTTACGGATCAGATAGCTTTTGGCGGCCTGATCTTCGAGCTTGATCTCGTTGCGTACGATGGAGATTTCCCGCGTCACTCCGTCCGACCCGGCGGTTTTGGGCAGGATTTGCAACCGTACCACCGAGCCCTTGGGACCGCGGATCTTTTCCACCACATTTTGCAGCCGCCAACCGATCACGTCCTCCATCACGCCGTTTGGCCCCTGGGCGACGCCGACGATGTGGTCGCCGCCGTGAATCTGGCCGCTTTGTTGTGCCGGTCCGCCGGGGATGGTGCGTTGGACCACCGTGTATTCGTTTTCTCCGCGTAGCACCGCGCCGATGCCTTCCAGGGAGAGCCGCATGCTGATGTCGAAGTTTTCCGAGGTGCTCGGCGACATGTAGCTGGTGTGGGGCTCCAGGCTGCGGGTGTAGGCATTGAGGAAGATCTGGAAGACCTCGTCGCTGTCGAACTGGCGGACCCGGCGGGCAAGTCCCTCGTAGCGTTTGCGCAGGAGCCCCGGAATCTTCTGTTCCTTTTTCTTGGAGAGACGCAGCCCGAGCCAATCGTTCTTCACCCGTTTGCGCCAGATTTCATCGAGCTCGGCGCGGGTTTTGGGGCGCTTCGCCTCGGAGCGGTCGAAGCGGTAGCTCTCCCGGCGGTTGAAGTCGAACCCCGCGGCCAACCGGGATAGGGCGAACCGAACGCGTTCGTCGACCCGCTGCCGATAGAGGCGGAAGATCTCGAAGGCGGTATCGAGCTTACCTCGCGACAGATCGTCGTCCAGACGATGGGCGTTACGCTTGAAACGGTCGAAATCCCACTGCAGAAAGAAGGAACGGTTGGGGTCCAGCGCCTCGATGTATTCCTCGAAGATCTGTTCGGCAAACCGGTCGTTCAGGGTCATTTTGCGGTAGTGGAAGTGCTCCAGCGCCTGGTTGACGGCCAGCGTGGTCTTTTGCTGGCGGTGCGTGGGCACCAGGCTCGAAAGGGGTACGTCCTGGGATTTGGCGGCGGCCGATCCCGCGGACAATGCCAGCAGACAGACAAGGAGCAGTGGGATCAGGCGCGTTCTCATCGAGGGGCACTCTGCAAGTCGGCAAGAAGGATCATTCAGCGCGGCGAGGCAGTCGGCGGCAACACCGGAGTTTCGCGGGAAGCAATGAGCAAGCGAAACGAGTAAGCGAGTTGCCTTGGTTTTCCGCAAATTCTGTTTACAGGTTATCCGTTAGTATGACGACAATTTTGTCGTCCGGTCTGCGCACCGCGTGAAGAATAGTTGTTTGGGCGCATAATTTCAACGAGTTACTGGCAAAACTTACGGCGAAACGGAACCGTGTGACCACCGACCAAGCCATACACGGCGGCGAAGAACAGCGAACCGTTCATTGGTACGGATCGATCCAGATCAGGCTCGCCATGCGCCCGGTGACGCCGTCGCGCCGGTACGAGAAGAAGCGCCCGGGGTCGGAGTAGGTACAGAGCCCGCCGCCCCGGATCCGCCCGACGCCGCAGGCACGCAGACGCTCGCGTGCCAAGGCATAGAGGTCCGCCAGCCAGCGGCCGCCGGATGCCGGCACGAACGCGGCGTGGGTGCCGGCGTCTCCCCGGGCGAGGAAGCGCGCCCGGACCTCGGTCCCGACCTCGAAGGCCCCCGGACCGATAGCCGGTCCCAGCCAGCACAGGAGCTCGCGGGGTGGCGCCGGGAAGCGCGCGACGGTCGCCTCGATGACCCCCGCCGCCAGCCCGCGCCAGCCGGCGTGTACCGCCGCCACGTGGGTCCCGGCCTCGTCGCACAGCAACAGGGGGAGACAGTCCGCGGTCAGCACGGCGCAGACCTCCCGCGGACGCGCAGTGATCACGGCATCCGCCCGGCAATCCCTGGGGTCCCGCGCCGCATCGGCCACCGTGCAACCATGGACCTGCCGCAACCAATGGGGCTTTGCGGGCAGGGCGAGGCATTCCCGCAGGAGGGCGCGGTTCCGCGCCACCGCGGACGGCTCGTCCCCTACATGGTCGGCCAGATTCAGGCCGGCGAAGGGACCCAGGCTGACGCCTCCGCTACGGGTCGTGCAGAGGGCGCGCACCCGCGGTGGGGCGGGCCAATCCGGTTCAATCCGGTTCATGTCCATTGTCTCCACGCAACAGGCCCAGCAGGTCGCGCAGATCCGCGGGCATCGGGCTTTTCCAGCGCATGGCCTCTCCGGTGCGGGGATGCGCGCATCCCAAGGCGGTGGCATGGAGCGCCTGGCGGGGGAATTCTTGCAAGGCCCGGATCAGGCGTTCGTTTGCCCCTCTCGGGAAGCGCGGGCGGCGGCCGTAGGTGCGGTCCCCCACCAGGGGGTGGTGGATGTGGGTCATATGGACCCGGATCTGATGCGTGCGGCCGGTCTCCAGCCGCACGGCGAGCAGCGTGTGGACGGCGAACTTTTCCCGAACCCGGTAGTGGGTCACCGCCGGGCGTCCCCTCGTCACCACGGCCATCCGGGTACGCTGGGACGGGTCGCGGGCGATGGGGGCATCGATGGTCCCACCCGCTATCAGAAGTCCCTGGACCAAGGCGCGATATTCCCGGTAGACGCTACGCCCTTGCAGCTGATCCACCAGGGACTTGTGGGCCTGGGGCGTCTTGGCTACCACCAGGAGCCCGCTGGTATCCTTATCGAGCCGATGCACGATGCCGGCCCGCGGCACTGCGTCCAGTCGCGGGAGATGATGCAACAGGGCATTCTGCAAGGTGCCGTCCCGATTGCCGGCGGCGGGATGGACCACCAATCCCGCCGGCTTATCCACCACCAACAGATGATCGTCCTCGAACGGAATGTCCAGGGCGATTGGCTGGGCGACACAGGGATTGCGGGATTCCGGCATCGGCCACAGGCGCACCTCCTCGCCGCCGCGCACCTTGTCACGCCGCCGGCGGGTCGTGCCGTCCACCAGCACCAGACCCTGGTCGATGAGCTGTTGCAGGCGGCTGCGCGAGTATTCGGGAAGCCGCTCGGCAAGCACCTGGTCGAGCCGACGCCCCGCCATCGCCGAATCGATACGCAGACAATATTCCGCGGAAGTCGCCCGATCAGCATCTTGCAAGCCAGTACCCCTGCGTGTATCAATGAAAACCCGGCCCGTCACCCATGGAACCGCAAAGGTGCGGGGGACGCAAAGTTTTTTATTGGTTAGGATATTGAGAAGGCCCCGGCGGCTTCCGGGTAGTGTCGTCTATTTTTTAACCGCAAAGGCGCAAAGGATGCAAAGAGTTACCCGGAAAGAATGACGCGCTGGATACTTTGATTCGCTAACTCGACCGCCCAGGCTGCCTCGCAGGTACTTTGGAGAATACCGGGATCCGGCTTCCGGGACCCCTCGATGGCCAAACCTATGGTTCAATACGCGTAGCGTTCGATCCGTGCCTCCGGACCCGAGCCTTACTTTCCTTTGCGCCTTTGCGGTTCAAAAGCATAGCATCGCGGACAACCTTTAGGATGGACAATGGCAATCAAACCGCTTTACGAACCCAATCCGAAGCACAAGGAACCCTGGCACCATGGGAAAAGCGGGACCCTGTGCCCGCGTTGGACCTGGGATATCGCCCAGGAAATCCTCGAAGAGAGCGACCTGATCGGGTCGGCTCGCTATGGCATTCGTGATGGCATGGCGTTCAAAGGCCGTGAGCATGCACCCGGTAAGTGGCATGGTTATCCGATTGCCTGGAACGAAGTACCTCCGAAACTCGTCAACCAATGGATTCGGACCGAACGCATTACACGTCGAGAGGTCCGCAGTCTGTGGGGAAACGAAAGCCTCGAACAGCGCCTGAGGGGTGGTTCCCGATGAACGAGTGGCAACGCTTCGGCGATCCTTCCAAGTTCGCAATCGAGTTCGGATTCGTCCCCGATCCCCATGCGGGACAGGCGTCACGACCCGGTCCGGCGGCATCCTGGGGTGGGTTTCGTCTCTGGCTCCGTGACCGTAACCTGTGCGCGCACCAGGCCCAGGGGAAACCGCGCACGGAGGTGACCTGGTATCTCCTGCCGCTGTTCCGATGGCTCGCCGAGAACTGGGACCCGCTGTTCCATGAGCACCGCTTGCCGGAAGTAATCAAGAAGGCCGAGAGTGCGCGCCATGCCTATCGGTTGGGACTGCGCGCCACGCTCGGGGATCCCGATTTCCGAGTAGAGCGTCGCGCCGAGATATGGCAGCGTTGGTGGCAGCGCCATGCCTTGCGGTCTTGTCGCGACGGCGGCCTGTTTCCGGACGTGTTCATCCGACGCATGCTCGATTTCGTGGAGATATCCTGGGGTAACCAGGCACTGCCCGGCGCCCCGTCCGGCTTCTATTTCACCGCCCCCTTCGACACCGTCTACCTCGAGGTCGACCAGGTTGTGGAACCCCTGTATCAAGCCTTGGAAGCCGCTACCCGCTCGCTGTCTCGAGCAGGTGGTACCGAAACGGCCGAGATCGCGGCGCTCCATCGGGCGGTGAAGCGCATACCCGAGACGGGGCCCGACGAGCGCGAAAGATGGTATCTGTACGGGGAACCGGACCCACAAACAGGCATCGGGCCCATCCGGTTCCGGTATCCGACCGTGCTGGAAACACTCCGGGAAAAGGTCCGGGCGCTCGCCGCGAGCACCCATCATCCCCTGTGCCTGCGGCAACTCTCGCCGGCCGCGGCGATGTTCGGCTCCGCGACCCCCGCCATCGGACAAGCGGACGCCGAATTGCTCGCCCGAACCCTGCTGAGCGCATTTACGCGCGACCCCGAACCGACGGCGCACGACCCCCTGGTGCGGAATCAGCCCTTGACGGGGATGCGTGCGGATTATGAGGAAGGCTACGACCTCGCCCTCGATTTGCTCGATGCCATAGGGCTTCCGGGCGAGCAGGCGCAAAGTATCGACACGGACCATTTGCTGCGGGACCTGGAGATTGCCGTCTCCACGGTGGAAATGGAGGACAGTGCATTGCGCGGAGCAGCCCTTGCCGGACCGGACCTGCGACCGACAATCCTCGTGAACATCCGCCATCCGAAAAACCAGCAAGCATCGGGACGCCGTTTCACCATCGCCCACGAGCTCTGCCATGTGCTGCATGACAGAGACTATGCACGTCGGGTATCCCTGGTCAGCGGCCCCTGGGCGCCGCCCGGAGTCGAACGACGGGCCAACGCCTTCGCCGCCATGTTACTGATGCCGCCGGAATTGGTGAACCGCCTCGTCGCCGACTTACCGTCATCCGACTTGGCCAGTGTCGATGCGATCAGGGGCCTTGCCCGCCGCATGGGCACCGGGTTTCTGGCGACCCTGAAGCACCTGACCAACATCGGCAAGCTGGACGACGGGGAGCGCGAACGAGTCGAGGCCGAGGCCTGGCGGAGGATGGATTTCGATGCCTGACGCCTGCGGTTAAAACGAGGTACCAGGCTGGCTCCAGCGACCAAGGCGAGGTCGGCGCACTGTTTCTGTGCGACCTGTTCGGCTACTTCGATGAGTTCCAGCGCGACAATATCGAGCCGGTAAGGGGCCAGTTTGCCTTTGGCCACATGGCCCTGACTCACCAGCCAACGTGTTATCTGGCGACGGCCATAAAACGGCGTGCGCAAATACCCGCGGAAGACGTGAGTCAAGCCACACATAGGTATATTCCCCCACGCAGGCGGTATGGAGTCGGTCGGCGGCTTGACCCGAACCCCCATCGGGGTTCCAATGACGGACTATGATTACGGCTCTGCTCCTCATTATCGGCGCTTATCTGCTGGGTTCGGTCTCCAGCGCCATCATTGCGTGCCGGCTGATGGGCCTGCCGGACCCGCGCACCCAGGGCTCGGGCAACCCAGGGGCAACCAATGTGCTACGCATCGGCGGGAAGCTGGCCGGGGCCGTCACCCTCCTGGGCGACGGCCTCAAGGGTTTGGCGCCTATGCTCCTCGCCCACCTGCTCGACGCGAATCCCATGGTGTTGGCGGCGACGGGGCTGGCGGCCTTTCTCGGCCATCTGTATCCGGTGTTTTTCGGCTTTCGGGGTGGGAAGGGTGTCGCGACGGCGCTCGGGGTGCAATTGGGACTCTACTGGCCCATCGGGCTCGCGGTGGCGGCGATCTGGCTGCTTGTCGCCAAGGTATTGAAGATCTCCTCGATCTCCTCTTTGCTCTCCATGGCCCTGGCGCCCCTCGTTGTCTGGATTTTCTGGCCGGAGCCGGTATTGCTCGCGATGCAGGTGCTGATCAGCCTGCTGTTGTTTTATCGCCACCACGGCAATATCCGAAACCTGCTGGCCGGCGCCGAGAGTAAGCTCACAGACACCGAGTAAGGAACGGGTAAGTTGTGATGGGCTACCTAGTGCCTAGTTCCAATCTATTTTTCTGGTATAAGACAGACGGGCCACCGCACCTCGCGTTGCTACTCTGCTGGCA
>JAIZWN010000532.1 GCA_020443945.1 Candidatus Thiosymbion ectosymbiont of Robbea hypermnestra
TAGTGCCCGCATAGCATGGCTGGGGTGTAGCGGTTCCAATAAGCGTACATTGCCATTTTTTTCAACAATTACTTCAACGGTTGAGAGCATGATTTTTCCTCTTCCATACCGCACTAAAAATAAAGAAAGTAAAGCCATAGTCACTACGACGTTCTGGTGGTATCTTAGATTTGTGGTTTCTGGGATTCAGCGTAGAGATCTCCTCTCACCGTCATTGTTATCCGCAGATTGCGCCGATTTTCACAGATTATTGCGTTTTTTCATCGGCGAGAATCTGCGTAATCTGCGGATCCAAGCATCACAGATCACAAAACTACAACACTACCCAATGTTCTAATAGGACATGATTAACAGGATTATCTTTTGAATGAAAAATCCTGGAAATCCTGTACTATTACTAGTATCCAGTTTCGATTGAAATTACAAGCTCATAATCGCCGCCGGTTTTGCGGTTTCCTGTTGGCACACCCACCGACCAAAGATGCGGTTCGGCCATCCCTAGCCTCATCGTATCCTACGAGCTACGAGCTACGAGCTACGGGCTAAGGCGATTATCTCTTTCTCGGAAGGCGGGATACGCTCCGCTTTCCCGCCCTACGGCTCTGGAGCATGGGAACGGGTCAATAGTGCTGCTCAGAAGCTGAATGACGTTAGGATTAATGCTCCCCATTGACTAGTTTCCTTTAATCTGACTTCAGTTTCACCAGTTGGCAAGGGTTGATTTCCTTCGATTCCATTTCCCAAGACTTTAGTATCTGGGTCAACCACCATTCCTATCCCGATATTCCAGCTACTAGTTTTAGAGTTTTTTCTTTTAAATCCAATCATCCCTCCAAAACCAACTGCCTCAATGATACTTTCTTTTCCAGGTTGGACCGCAACAAATGGTCCACACCCCCAGTTGCCAGATTCTACTCCTAGAAAACTAAAATCAGGTGTGAAGAAATAATGTGATTCAAGCATGAATCTTGCAATATCATTGCTCTCCTCTGTTACGCGAACAATATTATTCACAACCTTTGCTTCATCAATTCTGTCACGGTTGCCAGTATCCACAGTTAAAGATAAACCAATACCAAATTTTAATCCTCCAAAATTTTGTTCTTCGGTGGTCGGGTTTCCGTTCCCCCCACTTCCGGCTGCATAAGCATTGCCAATGATGACACATACCGTAATTGGAATGATTGTAAACAACCTTTTCAATTTTCTGTTTCTCTTTTTTATTTTAACCTTAATCTCCGGTAGTTAGGAAGTCTCAAGTGAGAACAGAGGCGCTTGTTTCTGGGTTGTCGGATACCGAAGGCTGGTTCAGGTGGTTTCGGTCAGGCTTTTGCCGTGCTCGATCATGTGTTCGAATTCGTGGCGGTAGTGTTTGAGGAAGCTCTGGACGGGCATGGCGGCGGCATCGCCCAGGGCGCAGATGGTGCGCCCGCCGATGCGCCCGGCTACGCCGTCGAGCAGGTCGAGGTCCTGGGGTCGGCCCTGGCCGTGGAGGATGCGGTGCAGCACGCGGGATAGCCAGCCGGTCCCTTCCCGACAGGGGGTGCATTGGCCGCAGGATTCGGCGGCATAGAAGTGGGATAGGTTGGCCAGAATCTTGACCATGCAGGTGCCTTCCGCGATCACGATGACGGCCCCGGAGCCGAGCATGGAGCCGGCCTTGGCGATGGCGTCGTAGTCCATGTCGGTTTCCAGCATGATTTCCCCCGGCACTACGGGCACGGAGGAGCCGCCGGGGATGACCGCCTTGAGCGCCTTGCCGTCTTTGACGCCGCCGGCCATTTCCAGCAGGTCTTTGAAGGGTGTGCCCAGGGGGATCTCGAAGTTGGCGGGCGCCTGGACATGGCCGGTTACCGAGAATAGCTTGGGGCCGCCGTTGTTGGGTCGCCCCTGGTCCAGGAACCATTGACCGCCCTGTTCGAGGATGACGGGGACCGAGGCCAGGGATTCGGTGTTGTTGATGGTGGTGGGCCGACCGTATAGCCCCACCTGGGCCGGGAAGGGCGGTTTGGGGCGGGGTTGGCCCTTTTTGCCTTCGATGGATTCGAGCAGGGCTGTTTCCTCGCCGCAGATATAGGCGCCGGCGCCTAAGTGGGTGTAGAGGTCGAAATCGATGCCGGAGCCCCGGATGTCTTTGCCGATCAGGCCGGCGTCGTAGGCCTCTTGCAAGGCTTGTTCGAAGCAGTCGATGGGTTCGTAGAATTCGCCGCGAATGTAGTTGTAGCCGATGGTGGCGCCGATGCAGTAGCCGGCGATTGCCATGCCTTCGATGAGTTGGTGGGGGTTGTAGCGCAGGATGTCCCGGTCCTTGCAGGTGCCGGGTTCGCCTTCGTCCGAGTTGCAGACGATGTATTTCTGCCCCGGAGCTTTGCGGGGCATGAAGGTCCACTTGAGCCCGGTGGGGAATCCCGCGCCGCCGCGCCCGCGCAGGGCCGAGAGTTTGAGTTCTTCGATGAGGCCGTCGGGGTCCGGTTTTTCCTGAAGGATCTGCTCCCACTGGGTATAGCCGCCGATGCCGCGGTAGGTGTCCAGGGCGGCCGGGGCGTCCAGGTGCAGGGTGCGGAAGCAGACGCTGTTGTGAGATTGGTCCATCGCTCACTCCAGCCCTTCGATCAGTTTGTCCAGCTCTTGGGCGGATAGTTTTTCGTGATAGGTCTTGCCGACGAGTACGGCGGGGGCGTGGCGACAGGCGCCGAGGCATTCGACTTCCTTGAAGGTGAAGCGGCCGTCGGGCGTGGTCTGGCCGGGCTTGACGCCGTATTTTTGCGCCACATGGGCGATCAGGTCTTCGGAGCCGGACAAGAGGCAGGAGATGCTGTTGCAGACGCAGACTTTGTGTTTGGCCGTGGGCTCCAGGTCGTACATGCCGTAGAAGGTGGCGACCTCGTAGACGGCGATCGCGGGCATTTCGAGGTAGGCGGCCACGTCGTCCATGAGCTCCCGGCTGAGCCAACCGCCGTTGGCTTCCTGCACCAGGGTGAGGGCCGGCATGACCGCGGATTGCTTCCACTCGGCCGGGTATTTGGCGATGTGGCGGTCGATCTCGGCGCGGAGCTCGGGCGTGAACAGGGTTTCCCTGTCGCGCTCGGAGGGGACGCTGAGCGGTGCCGTGCGGAGGCTCATCAGCGGTCGATCTCCCCGAATACGATGTCCATGGTGCCGATGATGGCGACTACGTCCGCCAGCATGTGGCCCTTGGTCATCTCGTCCATGGCGGAGAGGTGGACGAATCCCGGCGCCCGAATCTTGAGCCGGTAGGGTTTGTTGGCGCCGTCGGAGAGGATGTAGCAGCCGAACTCGCCCTTGGGCGCCTCTACCGCGGCATAGACCTCGCCGGGGGGTGGGCAGTAGCCCTCGGTAAAGAGCTTGAAGTGATGGATCAGGGACTCCATGCCGTCTTTCATTTCCGTACGCGGAGGCGGCGCGACCTTGTGGTCGTCGATCATCACCGGGCCCGGATTGGCGCGCAGCCAGTCTACGCACTGTTTGATGATCCGGTTGGATTGCCGCAGCTCCTCGACCCGCACCAGGTAGCGGTCGTAGCAGTCCCCGTTCTGGCCCACCGGGATGTCGAAGTCCACCTGGTCGTAGGCGGCGTAGGGCTGTTTCTTGCGCAGGTCCCAGGCGAAGCCGGAGCCCCGGATCATGGGGCCCGTAAAGCCGAGCTGGAGGGCGCGCTCGGGAGAGACGACGCCGATGCCCACGGTGCGTTGCTTCCAGATGCGGTTATCGGTGAGCAGGGTCTCGTACTCGTCCACATAGGTGGGGAAGCGCTCGGTGAAGTCCTCGATAAAGTCGAGCAACGAGCCGTCGCGGGCGGCGTTCTTGCGTTCCATGTCCGCCTGGCTGTGGTACTTGGTGGCTACCTCCCGATAGCGGGGCATCTTGTCGGGCAGGTCCCGGTAGACGCCGCCGGGGCGATAGTAGCCGGCGTGCAGGCGGGCCCCGGAGACCGCCTCGTAGCAATCCAGCAGGTCCTCGCGCTCGCGAAAGCAGTAGAGGAACATGGTCATGGCGCCCACGTCGAGCCCGTGGGAACCCAACCAGAGCAGGTGGTTGAGGATGCGGGTGATCTCGTCGAACAGGGTGCGGATCCACTGGGCCCGCTCGGGGGCGGCAATCCCCAACAGCTGTTCGATGGCGCGCACATAGCCGTGCTCGTTACACATCATGGACATGTAATCGAGCCGGTCCATGTAGCCGATGCTCTGGTTGAAAGGCTTGGACTCGGCGAGCTTTTCGGTGCCCCGGTGCAGCAGCCCGATGTGGGGATCGGCGCGGACGATTACCTCGCCGTCCAGCTCCAGAACCAGGCGCAGGACCCCATGGGCCGCCGGGTGCTGCGGGCCGAAGTTCAGGGTGTAGTTGCGGATCTCAGGCATCGGCGGAATCCGGGGACGCGGCCGAGCGACCCTCGGCGCGGATGACACGGGGCACCAGGGTGCGCGGCTCGATACTCACGGGCTCGTAGACCACCCGCGCCTGCTCGGGGTCATAGCGCATCTCCACCTGTCCCGATAGAGGAAAGTCCTTGCGGAAGGGATGGCCCACAAAGCCGTAATCCGTCAGGATCCGCCGCAGGTCCGGGTGATCCTCGAAGAGAATGCCGAACAGGTCGAAGGCCTCGCGCTCGAACCAGGCGGCCGACGACCAGATCCCCACCACCGAGTCCACCATGGGCTGGGGCGCGCCGGCATACACCCGCAGCCGCAGGCGGCGATTGTGGGTCACCGAGAGCAGATGGTAGACCACGGCAAAGCGCTCGGGATCGTCGGTCTCCGCCAGCTCGATACCCCGCTCAACGCCACGGCCGAAACCCGTGTGGGAGGCATCCGTCGTGGCCCACTCCGACCGGCCGTAGGCCGCGTAATCCACCCCGCAAACATCGATCAGCTGCTCGCAACGGAAATCCTCATGATCGCGCAACACGCCGGCGACCTTGCGCAGCTCCTGGCGGGGAACCACCAGGGTGACCTCTTTTGGGGCAGTCGACACCGTGCACGCCAGCGCCCCGAAATGCCCGGTGAGTCCATCCGCCAGCGCGTCCAGCCTGGCGTCGCCGGTTGTCGATTCCTGGTATGACATTTGCAGGGACTACATCAACGCGCGATGGTATTGGTACGGCGGATCTTATTCTGCAGCTGGAGGATGCCGTACAAGAGCGCCTCCGCCGTCGGCGGACAACCGGGGATATAGATATCCACCGGAATAATGCGATCACACCCCCGCACCACCGAGTAAGAATAGTGATAATAGCCGCCGCCGTTGGCGCAGGAACCCATGGAGATGACCCAGCGCGGCTCGGCCATCTGATCGTAGACCTTGCGCACGGCCGGGGCCATCTTGTTGCACAGGGTCCCGGCCACGATCATCACATCCGACTGGCGGGGGCTGGGGCGAAAGACAATGCCGAAGCGGTCGAGATCATACCGAGAGGCCCCGGCCTGCATCATCTCCACGGCGCAACAGGCCAGGCCGAAGGTCATGGGCCACAAGGAACCGGTGCGGGCCCAGTTGATCAGCTTATCCGCCGTGGTGGTGATCACACCCTCCGGGAGAACGCCCTCAATACCCATGACCGACCTCGTCGCCAGGTTCTGTTGACATAATCATAGTGCCAACCGCTAATAGGACAAGATTAACAGGATTAACAGGATGTTATAGTTTATTATTTAAGAAATAATCCTGAAAATCCTGTTAATCCTGTACCATTAAGAGACAAGCCCGGAGATCAGGGTTTACTTCTTGTTATTGGAGGCACGGGAACGCCGCCGGCCCGGACCCTTATTCCCACTCCAGGGCGCCCTTCTTCCACTCGTAGATAAAACCGACAACGAGAATCGCCAGAAAGACCAGCATGGCGACGAAGCCGAGCCCGCCCACCTGATCCAGCACCACGGCCCAGGGAAACAGAAAGGCGATCTCGAGATCGAAGATAATAAAGAGGATAGCGACCAGATAGTAGCGCACATCGAACGGCATGCGCGCATTCCCGAAGGCCTCGAAGCCACACTCGTAAGGGGCGTTCTTGGCCGCGTCCGGGCGGTGCTCGCCGAGCACGAAACCCGCCGCCAGAGCCCCGCCCCCTACCAGGATCCCGACCACCAGAAAGATCAGGATAGGCAGATAGTTTTCGAGCACCTCACCCTCCTCCCCCGCACTATAATTCTTGTGATTACGGGTTGACGAGCGAGTCTAATAGAACTCGCGCGCGACTGTCAAGCCGCCTTTCTGGCGACAATCTCCCTGTTTTTCAACGACTTACCCCTCATCCCCCCCGCATATCCCAGAACCGCGAAGCAAGAGCGAGCCCCCCGAAAACACAACCCTGGCGGGCCGATTCCCCTTCGCTTCCAGCCATCGACAGTGTAAATTCCGTTTCATCGCCAGTCCCTTCTCGAGGAGCTCCTCGCCTGGGCCCTGACCCCGCAGCCGCCTATCGCGGTGCGGCTCCAGTCCGGGGAAGGCGGCGCCGGCAAGACCCGCCTGATGCTCGAACTCTGCCGCCGACTGGCACGGGACCAGGGCTGGCACGCGGGCTTCCTCTCCGGCGGGGGCGGCGCCGCGCCGGACCTGGCCGCCGAGCTCGCCCACGGCAAGTCCTGCCTGATCGTGCTGGACTACGCGGAGACCCGGCGCGCCGAGATTATCGCCCTCACCAAGACGGCGCTGAGGCTCCCGGCCAGCCCCCAGATCCGCATCATGCTGCTCGCACGGGAGGGTGGCGACTGGTGGGACCAGCTCGCGGACGGGGCCGCCGACCATCCGGCGGCCGCCGGCATCCTGCGCAGCCCCGGCACCAAGACCGGCCCCTACCGCATGACCCGGCAAGACGTACCCCCGGATCTGCGGCCGGGGATATTCACCGCCGCCACGCGCGCTCTGGCTCAGGGCTGTTGCAAGACCGTCCCCGAGACACCGCCGCCGGACCTGGCGGCGGACCACTTCGGGAACGTCCTGCTGATCCACTTCGCCGCCCTGGCCCGGCTCCGGGGCTTCGAGGCCCACCACGACCTGGAGCTGATAGACGCCACCCTGAATCACGAGCACCGCTATTGGGCGCTCTTGATCAGGGACGGCCCCGATGCCGGAACCCTGCTGTCGGCCTTCGAGCAAACACTCGCCCTCATCACCCTGCTCGGCGGGACCCACACCGCGGCGGACACCAAAGCCATCATCCGGGAGACCCCCGCCTGCCGGGGGCAAACCCCGGCGCTGCACGAGCAATTGTTCACCCGGTTGCGGCGGCTTTACCCCCAGGACGGCGGGGTAGCCCCCCTCCAACCGGACCTGCTGGGCGAGCGCCTGGCGGCCCGCGCCCTGGCCCGCGACGATGAACTTCTGGACATCGCCTTGGCCCGCGGGCGTAATCCGGCGGAAACAAAACAGGCCCTCACCATCCTGACCCGTCTGGCGAACCGGGACCCGGCCCAGGAATCCCTGCTCAAACGCGCCCTCGACCGCCATCTGGCCGACCACCCCGAGCTCTCCCTCGAGGTCGGCCGCGAGACCGGCGCGCCCATGCCGGCAAGCATCGCCGAAATCCTGCGCGCCAAGCCCAAGGCCGCCGCGCGTCAGTCCATCCTGCCCCTGCTGCGGGCCATCCCCGAGGACACCGCCAACCTGGCGGGACTGGCGGCCACCATCGCCGAGCTCAACCTCGAGCTCTTGGGCGACAAGGCCAAAGGCAAGACCAAGCGTGGCGTAAAAATCAGGTCCAGCTCCGGGAGGGCCTCGAGGAGGCAGCGGCACGCTTCGAGGCCATCGGCGACTGGACGCGCGCCTGCGACACCCGGCGGCGCGCCCTCGAGCAGGTCCGGGCCCTGTGCAAGACCGACAAGGACAGCGATCTGGCGCAACGGAGCGGAGCCCAATACAACCTCGCGCTTGCACTGAAGCGAATCGGCCGGTTCGAGCAGGCCCTGGAACACAGCCTGGAGGCGGAAGCCGGTTTCCAACGGCTCGCCAAACGCCAGCCCGATGCCTATCGACCGGAGTGGGCCAGATCACTCGGCAATCTGGCCAGTTATCTCAGCGACCTCGGGCGCTTCCAGGAGGCCATGGAGCAGGCGCGGGAGTCCGAGGAGATCCATCGCGAGCTGGCCAAACGCCAGCCCGATGCCTATCGGCCGGGGTGGGCCAGCTCACTCGACAATCTAGCGAGTCATCTCAGCGACCTCGGACGCTTCCAGGAGGCCATGGAGCAGGCGCGGACCGCCGAGGGGATTTACCGCGGGTTGGCCGAGTGCCAGCCCGATGCCTATCGACCGGATTGGGCCAGATCGCTCGCCGTCTTGGCCGCATCCCGGCTAGGGGCCGGTGATTTCGCCGGCGCGATCAACCTGAGCGGCCAGGCCATCGACCAATTCCAAGGGCTCTCACCGGAACGCCGGCGGACGCTCGATGACCGGGTCGGATGGGCGCATCGGATCCGGGCGGAGGCCCTCCTCGGCGATGGCAAGCCGGTGGAGGCGCACGGGGAAGCCGCGAAATCCAGCGAGCTCCTGGGCGGCGTCTTTGCGCAACGCCCCGGCGTCGCGGCCGAAGAGCTGGCGCGGGCGAACCTGGCGCGGGCGCGTTGTCTGAAATCGCTGGACCGACCAGCCGAGGGCGCAACCCACATCACCGAGACCCTACAACAACTCTTGCCGCTGATAGAGCCACAAGGCGCCCGGCTGCGCGGTGTCCTGCACCACCTGCTCGACGAGCTCCAAGCACTCGCCCCCGACGCCATCCACGCCGCCCCGGCGGCGGAAATCGCGGCGGCCCTGGGGCCGGACAACCAAGCCGACCCCACCCCTCCGTCCCCGACCCCGACCGAAACCCAACCCTGACCACCCCGCAAAACCATGACGCAAAGCCCGCGTCATGCGGGTCTTTCCTTTTCCTATAGGAAAAACCCGTGCCCGGCGCCCATAACGCCACCCCGGCGCCTTTGCGGACTCCCGGCCGGTAGGATGGGCAAAGCCAGCGCCCAGCAAGCCAGTCGAGTGCTTCATCAGACCACAGCGGCCCCCAAACTCCGGCGGCCTATAGGACGCCCAAAGCGCCGCGTGCCCATCAACTCGCCTACCAACCGGAAAAGGAACCAACCCGTAGATTCCTCGCCAAACTCCAAGCCAGGTTCCAATCGGACAGGATTCACAAGATTTTGCAGGATTAACGGAATTCTTGATCTTGCTGCTTTGAACCTCCTTTGCACAGTGACACTGAGAAAAATCCTGTTCATCCTGAAAATCCTGTCCCATTGACTGACAGAAATGTAGGATGGGCCGTGAGCACAGCGAACCACATTGATGGAAACCGCGACGCCGACGCATAAATCGATGGGCATGCTTCGCTTCGTGCATCCTGTAAGCCACCCTGGCTTGCGGAATCCTGGGGAATACCTGAAACTCCAAACCGGCCCGCTTGGCGCTGGCTGTGCCCATCCTACCCGGCTGTAAGAAGCCCGGAAGAAGAGCGCGAGAGCGGCGGTTTACTCTCCCTCTCCCACCGGGAGAGGGCCGGGGAGAGGGGGTTCAAAGGGTGATCCGCAGGATTTGCCATGTCTGACCTGACAACGCTGGCGAAACACCTGGGCAGGCGCTCGACCGATGCCGAACACAGGCTTTGGACCCCTCTTCGCGCCCGCCGATTTCAAGACCTGAAATTCAGGCGTCGACAGCCTCTCGGTAGATACCTCGTCGATTTCGTCTGTTTGCGGAAGAACCTGATGATCGAGCGGGAACTGGGGTCAGGTCTTGACCCGTGACCCTTGAAGGCACACATCAAGACCTGACCCCATTTCCCCCCAGGGTTTGTTGGAGCCAGCGCAAAATGCGGTCGGCGACGGTTTGCCAGCCGGATTCCAGCATCATGGCGTGGGCCAGGCCGGGGATGATTTCCGCCTGGGTGCCATAGACCCGGGCGGTGGCTTCTACCATGGTCGGTGATATGAAGAAGTCCTTTTCCGCGCCGAGTACCAGGAGGGGTCTGTCCCGTTTCCAGGTGGGTCCGGGGAGATCCGGCCACAGGAGATCGAAGCCGACCCGCGGGGGTTCCGCCGCGCCGCGGGCGAAATGTCGCTTTACGCTCTCCGGCGGCGGGCCGTCGGCAAACAGCATCTTGTAGGTAGCTGCCGCCGAGGCGGTTCGGGGTCCGAATGCCTGTAGCAATAGGGCCTGCGTGGTCAGGGCGGGATTACGCAGCCACATGCCGAGCGTCGAGGGCAGCATTCCGTGCGGAGGACCCGAGCCCATGAGGACCGCGCCGGGCGCTTCGTGTCGCTTCAGTCATTTCTGGACGATTACGCCGCCCAGGGAGTGCCCGATGAGGACCGGCGTCACGCCGAGATGTTGCACGGCCTGGTCCAGGTCACGGACGTAATCCGCTATCCCGGTCAGGTAGCCGGGGCCTGTGTGTTTGCTCCCGCCGTGTCCGCGCAGGCTGAGCGCGTGGGCCGCGTAGCCTTGTGCGGCGAAATAGGGGAGGAAGTATTCGTCCCACAGCCCGGCGTTGCCGAAGGCCCCGTGGATGAAGAGTAGCGGCACGGGCCGGTCGGCGCGGGGGTCTTGGGGGAAGCGGCTGATGATTTCCAGGGTAGTGGTTAATATGTGAGTTAATCTCTAGCCCAAAGATGGCAGTAATTCGGTGTTATAGCGATGTACGAAGAGC
>JAIZWN010000533.1 GCA_020443945.1 Candidatus Thiosymbion ectosymbiont of Robbea hypermnestra
ACCGTAACTTGTTTTGCTTTGGTTGTGTCCGGGATTCGGCGTATATACCCAGGGATAACAAAATTACAACACCACCCTGTGATGTTTGAATCCGCCGATTCTCGCCGATGAAAACATGCGGTAATCCGTGAAAATCGTCGTAATCTGCGGACAATAATGATGGTGAGGGGAGGTCTCTACGCCAAATCCCGGAAACCACAAAGCTAAGACACCACCCCCGCTATACTATAGAGTCGCCCGGCGAAACGCGCCGGCGCGACCACCCGTGGATGGCCGAGCCACCCGGTTCACATCGACAAACCCGGCGGCAAGCGCCTCGAAACCCCATTATCAGGTATCGGACCCATGATCGCCTGAAAAAAAGTCCCCTCGCGCTGCCGAGCCGTTGCGAGCACCCCGGTAATGCCCCCGACCCCAGGGAGTGCTCGCGGAAAATCGTTCTTTAAAAATCAGACAGTTGTTCTATAATTTGTCGACCCCTCATGGGGTCTGGGAAGCTGCGCCTGCATGTCCACCACAAGCCCTCGAAAACAGCCGCGAAAAGCGCGACACAACAGAGCCGCCACGCGGGCTTATTCCGCGGCCCAATGCCGCGGCCTCATTGAAGCTAAATGGCTTTCTGATAGATACTACCTGGGCATCCCTATTCCGCGGCCCAATGCCGCGGCCTCATTGAAGCATTCTGATAATTGGACAGAATACGCTAAGGGTGTAATATATTCCGCGGCCCAATGCCGCGGCCTCATTGAAGCAGTCCAATTAATACGATACCGTTCTTTACGGCACATTATTCCGCGGCCCAATGCCGCGGCCTCATTGAAGCTTTGACTTGGTGGACCTATTGGGACCACTACCACACTATTCCGCGGCCCAATGCCGCGGCCTCATTGAAGCTGGTGTTAGGCCTCATGGACGCAAAATCTGTTGTTGTATTCCGCGGCCCAATGCCGCGGCCTCATTGAAGCATCGTATTGGTGATGGCGCTGCTGGTCGCTGCGCAGATATTCCGCGGCCCAATGCCGCGGCCTCATTGAAGCCCCTTGAGCATCTCGCATCGGCACCAGCAAATCACCAGTATTCCGCGGCCCAATGCCGCGGCCTCATTGAAGCCCCTGTCGATCCCCAGTCCATAAACACTTTGGACCCCTATTCCGCGGCCCAATGCCGCGGCCTCATTGAAGCGTGTCCAGGGTGAACGACAGCAGGCGCCAGGACCACGCTTATTCCGCGGCCCAATGCCTCGGCCTCATTGAAGCGAGGTTATTTTTGAAATGGTTGAGGAGCCAGCGCAGTATTCCGCGGCCCAATGCCGCGGCCTCATTGAAGCCTAATGAGGCAATGATCAGAGGATCGTCCCGATCGATATTCCGCGGCCCAATGCCGCGGCCTCATTGAAGCAAATATTGAGTGGATACTTTGATGTCTGTCTGATTGATTATTCCGCGGCCCAATGCCGCGGCCTCATTGAAGCATCTTATCCGCCGACCTGCGTGCTCTGCGGTGGGGTAGGGATTCCGCGGCCCAATGCCGCGGCCTCATTGAAGCTTGATTTAATCCGAGAAGAAGTCGGAGACAACCCGCAATATTCCGCGGCCCAATGCCGCGGCCTCATTGAAGCCGGCGTCCTGGTCACCAGTCGCCGGGTGCAGGATGCTATTCCGCGGCCCAATGCCGCGGCCTCATTGAAGCTCCTTTAGGAACCGGATTTCGATTCCACGGTCGGTCATTCCGCGGCCCAATGCCGCGGCCTCATTGAAGCCCCATGACCCTGTTTCGTAATGTTCCACCGGCGCTGAGCCATTCCGCGGCCCAATGCCGCGGCCTCATTGAAGCCCCCGTTGGGCGGTATGGTGTAGCGTGGCGTGGTGGTAGAATTCCGCGGCCCAATGCCGCGGCCTCATTGAAGCCCCCGCCTGCAGAATCAGCACGACGCCGGGACAAGATTATTCCGCGGCCCAATGCCGCGGCCTCATTGAAGCCCTCGGCGAATGGCAGGGTGCTGCCGGCCGACTGTGATTCCGCGGCCCAATGCCGCGGCCTCATTGAAGCCGATGATGGCTTGGGCCTGTGCTCGGCGCAGGCTGCTATTCCGCGGCCCAATGCCGCGGCCTCATTGAAGCACTTCGGCAAGCTGGCCGAGATCGTCAAGCAGTACCTGCGATTCCGCGGCCCAATGCCGCGGCCTCATTGAAGCACGGCATCCCCCAAGGCCGCTTCCGCTTCCTCTTGTATATTCCGCGGCCCAATGCCGCGGCCTCATTGAAGCGTAGTTTGCGTTGGTAGCTCAGGTTGCGGATATTCTCTATTCCGCGGCCCAATGCCGCGGCCTCATTGAAGCCTGCGAATAGAGACGCATCGTCGCTAGACCCCATGCTATTCCGCGGCCCAATGCCGCGGCCTCATTGAAGCTCGAGGCCGCCTATCAAACCGAAAGAATAAAACCACCTATTCCGCGGCCCAATGCCGCGGCCTCATTGAAGCATTTATTTTGAAGTGTGTATTATATTCACGGTATGAACTATTCCGCGGCCCAATGCCGCGGCCTCATTGAAGCTTCATGTAATAATTAAAGGTAGCTTTAACATATGGTCTATTCCGCGGCCCAATGCCGCGGCCTCATTGAAGCAATTCTTTATTCTTATTCCTGGCGCTAATACACGTTCTATTCCGCGGCCCAATGCCGCGGCCTCATTGAAGCTTCGAGGGCGGTGTGGATCGCCGCCCGTCGCGCGGGCTATTCCGCGGCCCAATGCCGCGGCCTCATTGAAGCCGTATGAAAACCAAGACCCGAAAACGCTACCGGGACCTATTCCGCGGCCCAGTGCCGCGGCCTCATTGAAGCGGCGCCCCGGTGACCATCACCAGCGGCTACCGCAGCCCCTATTCCGCGGCCCAGTGCCGCGGCCTCATCGAAGCATCTATAGGGACGGTTCTTTATCAACTAATTGTCCCTGCTATTCCGCGGCCCAGTGCCGCGGCCTCATTGAAGCTCTGGCTTCTCGCAAAGCTTCTTGTACGACTTCCGCATCTATTCCGCGGCCCAATGCCGCGGCCTCATTGAAGCAATTCTCGGATGAGCTTGGCGTTGGACATTGTGCGAACTATTCCGCGGCCCAATGCCGCGGCCTCATTGAAGCCGTTATCTTTTATTATAGGATACCCAACTAATCCACCTATTCCGCGGCTCAATGCCGCGGCCTCATTGAAGCCGTAGGATGGGTAGAGCCAAGGACGGCGAAACCCATCTATTCCGCTTCGGTTCCACGATCAGCCGCGCCCGTGGGTGCACGCTATTCCGCGGCCCAATGCCGCGGCCTTGTTGGAGCCGATTGTTGCCGGCGGGATGCTGGCGGTCCCAGGGACGGTCCCAAATCTCCGCCGGTGCGCTCATAAACACAGCTTTGGCGGGGAAAAGCGGCGGTTGTGGTATGGTTTGTTCGTAGATGCCACTTTTCGGCCCACAAAGCATGGCGGTCGGGTAATTTCGTAACCCGCCGCAAGCTATCGCAAACAGGCTCCGCTCCGTCGTGCAGGCCCGTGCCGGGTGCCCGCGGGCGAGTCGTAAGGAGAGGCAAAAGATGATCAGACCAGTCGGCTCCGACGAGCTGCAACCCTTGTTCGTGTACGATCCGGACCAACACCATGCCCTGCTGCATGAGGCGCGGGAGCTGCCCGCGGTGACGATCAGCTCCCAGGCCGCGGGCAACGCGGTCATGATGGGCGGCGGCTATTTCAGTCCGCTCAAGGGCTTCATGAAGGTGGCGGACGCCGTGAGCGTGGCCCAGACCATGAGGACCACCGACGGCGGCTTTTTCCCGGTGCCCGTGTTGTGCCTGCTCGACGAGGTCGATGTTATCAAGGGCGCCAAGCGTGTCGCCCTGCTCGATCCGAACATGGAGGGAAATCCGGTGCTCGCCATCATGGATGTGGAGAAGATCGAGACCGTCAGCGATGACCAGATGGCGCTGATGACCGAGCGGGTCTACCGCACCCAGGACAAGGCGCATCCGGGCGTCGCCGCCTTCAACGGGCAGGGTCGGTTCGCGGTCTCCGGGCCTATCCAGGTGCTGCATTTTTCCTATTTCCTGGATGATTTCCCGGATACCTTCCGCACGGCGGTGGAGATCCGCAACGAGATCGCCGAGCGCGGCTGGAACAAGATTGTCGCCTTCCAGACCCGCAACCCCATGCACCTGGCCCATGAGGAGCTGTGCCATATGGCTATGGACCGTCTCGGGTGCGACGGCCTTGTCATCCACATGCTGTTGGGCAAGCTCAAGTCCGGCGATATCCCCGCTCCGGTACGGGATGCGGCGATCCGCAAGATGGTCGAGCTCTATTTTCCGCCGAACAGCGCCATGGTCACGGGCTACGGCTTCGATATGCTCTACGCCGGCCCGCGGGAGGCGGTGCTCCATGCCTATTTCCGCCAGAATATGGGGGCGACCCATTTCATCATCGGCCGCGATCATGCCGGGGTGGGTGACTATTACGGGGCCTTCGACGCCCAATCCATCTTCGACGAGGAGGTCCCGGAAGGCGCGCTCGAGATCGAGATCTTCAAGGCCGATCACACCGCCTGGTCCAGGAAGCTCGGCAAGGTCGTGATGATGCGCGAGGCGCCGGACCATACCAAGGAGGACTTTGTGCTCCTGTCCGGCACCAAGGTGCGGGAGATGTTGTCCGAGGGCATTGCCCCGCCCGAGGAATTCTCGCGCCCCGAGGTGGCGCGGATTCTGATGGACTATTATCGCTCGGAGAAGTAACCCGCCGGGCCCCGGTCCGGGGCCCGAGAAGCCGAATCGTCCTCCTCGCCACGGGTCCCAGGGACGGGACCCCGCCGCGACGAGAGGCGATCCGCCCGCCTCCCGGTCGAGGGCGTCGCAACAGGCGACACCCGACGCGGTCCGGTGATGGATCGCGGTTCGCTCCGCTTACCATATTGTTTGATGCGCTCTCTATGTCTACCGCATCAGGGTATGGTCCGTCGCGCCCATCACATCATGTCGCTCCGCTCACCGCATCCTACGAAACTCATCGATTTTCTTTAATACATTTGCGTTCATTCGCGTCCATTCGCGGCAAAAATAACGGAAGCATGTACCTGAGTAAACTCAAACGATAACTGCTCGCTACGTCAAGCATACATTTGGGGACCTATATACGTAGCTAGCCACAGTGAGTGGTAACCGTTCAGCCCCCTCTTTAGTTTTGCCGTCCCTGGCA
>JAIZWN010000534.1 GCA_020443945.1 Candidatus Thiosymbion ectosymbiont of Robbea hypermnestra
CCCCATTGTCAAGACCACGATTGGGCAAAAAGTAAGTTAAAGTCTGGCCACGTTTGATGATCCTCATGCGAAGTGCACCGCATGAGGGGTGCGGTAGCCCAACGCCTGATGCAGACGTTGGTGGTTATAAAACGTGAAGTACTCGGTCAGACCTTGGCGTAGTTCGGGAACGGTGTCGAAATCCCGTAGGTAGAGACACTCGTATTTGACGGAGCGCCACAGCCGTTCGACAAACACGTTGTCCAATGCCCGACCCTTGCCATCCATGCTGATGCGGATCTGCCGCGCCTGGAGACGCGCGGTGAAATCCTGGCTGGTGAACTGACTGCCTTGGTCGGTGTTAAAGATGGCCGGCTGCGCGTGGGCCAACGCCTGATCGAGCGCGGTCAGGCAAAACCCCGTGTCCAGGGTATTGGACAGCACCCAACTGAGCACATAACGGCTGTACCAGTCGATGATGGCGACCAAGTACATTGAGGTGGACCCCAACCGTTGGACAGTCAGGAAGCAAAAATAAGTTAAGAACGGAGAGCGGTTCTTGAGAATCTTA
>JAIZWN010000535.1 GCA_020443945.1 Candidatus Thiosymbion ectosymbiont of Robbea hypermnestra
GGTGGTGTCTTAGATTTGTGGTTTCCGGGATTTGGCGTAGAGACCTTCCCTCACCATCATGGTTGTCCGCGGATTACCCCGATTTTCACGGATTAAAAGCGAAACAATCCGTGGGAATCTGCGTAATCCGTGGACAGTATCAATCGACGGGGTTCGCCAGCGCACCCCAGCCTACGGGCCGGTCTGTAGTATGGGAACGAATATTTCTTTCCTAAAGGAATGGGGCGTCCGGCACGACACGGATTGATGGGCACGCGGCGTTTTGGGTATCCGACAGGCCGCTGGGGGTTGGGAGCCACCGTAGCCTGACCGAGATGCTCGACCGGTTTGATGGGCACGCTTTGCTTTGCCCATCCTACCCGGCTGGCCGGCGGGGGGAGGACGCCGGCGATTTCCGCCGGATCGCCGGCGCAAAAAAATCGGGGTCGCGGCAGCGACCCCGATCGACCCCGAATGATGTGATCGCCGAATGGCGGCGGCTTACGTTCGGGGCGGTGTGGAAGTTAAGGGTTCCCCTGGCCGGGGAACCCTTGTTTTTACCCGCTAGGGAGGGTTCTCGATCAGGTATCCTTGGTTGCCGAGAGGTCCCAGACCTTGGGTGAGTGGTAGAGGCGCTGGAGCAGCATCTCGCGCTCGAGTTCCATCTCCCGCGGGAGGTGGTCGCCGAAGCGGGTGAAGAGCTCTTCTTGGTCGTTGGCTTCCTTGCGCGCCACCTCGCGGTCGATGTTCATGATGGCGTAGTAGAGCTCTTTGTCGAAGTCCAGACCCATCCAGTCCAGGGCCTCGTAGGGCGGTACCCAGCCCATGGGGCTCTCGATCGCCGCGGCTCCGGTCGTACAACGCCCGACGACCCACTGCAGCGCCCGCATGTTTTCGCCGAAGCCGGGCCAGATGAATTTGCCGTTATCGTCTTTGCGGAACCAGTTGACGCGGAAGATCCGCGGCGGGGTGGCTACGCTCGAGCGCCCGATTTTCAGCCAGTGCTTCCAGTATTCGGCCATGTTGTAGCCGATGAAGGGCAGCATGGCCATGGGATCGCGGCGCATCGCTTCCTGGCCGATGGCGGCGGCGGTGGCTTCCGAGCCCATGGTGGCGGCCATGTAGACTCCGTGCTCCCAGTTGTAGCCCTGATAGACCAGCGGGAAGTTGTGGCTCACCCGCCCGCCGAAGATGAAGGCGCTGATGGGCACGCCCGCGGGGTTTTCCCAGTCGGGATCGATGGAGGGGCACTGGGCGGCCGGGGCGGTGAAGCGGGAGTTGGGATGGGCGGACGGGGCGCCGACGCCGGGGTTCCAGTCGTTGCCCTTCCAGTCGATGGCATGGGCGGGCGGTTCTTTGGTCATGCCTTCCCACCAGACGTCCCCGTCGTCGGTCAGGGCGCAGTTGGTGAAGATGCAGTTTTCCTTCAGCGACTCCATGGCGTTGGGGTTGGAGTCGTAGTTGGTGCCCGGGGCTACGCCGAAGAAGCCGTACTCGGGGTTGATGGCGTAGAACTTGCCGTCTTCTTTGGGTTTGATCCAGGCGATGTCGTCGCCGATGGTGGTGACTTTCCAGCCCTCCTTTTTGATGGATTCGGGCGGGATCAACATGGCGAGGTTGGTCTTGCCGCAGGCGCTGGGGAAGGCGGCCGACACATAGGTCTTTTTCCCCTCGGGGGACTCGATGCCCAGGATCAGCATGTGCTCGGCGAGCCAGCCGTCGTCGCGGGCCATGACGGAGGCGATGCGCAGGGCCAGGCATTTTTTGCCCAGCAGGGCGTTGCCGCCGTAGCCGCTGCCGTAGGACCAGATCTCGCGGGTTTCCGGGAAGTGGGTGATGTATTTGTCGTCGATATTCGGGGCGCAGGGCCAGGTGACGTCCTTTTCGTCCGCTTCCAGCGGGGCGCCGACCGAATGCAGGCAGGGTACGAACTCGCCCTTTTCACCCAGTACGTCCAGGACCGGCTGTCCCATGCGGGTCATGATCCGTTGGTTGACGACCACGTAGGCCGAGTCGGTGATCTCGAAGCCGATGTGGGCGATGTCGGAGCCCAGGGGTCCCATGCTGAAGGGGATGATGTACATGGTGCGTCCGTGCATGCAGCCCTTGAACTTTTCCTGGAGGATGCCCCGCATTTTTTTTGGGTCCATCCAGTTGTTGGTGGGACCTGCGTCTTCTTCCTTGGTCGAGCAGATGAAGGTGCGGTTTTCGACCCGCGCCACGTCGCTGGGGTGGGAGCGGGCGAGGTAGCTGTTGGGCCGTTTTTCCGGATTCAGCTTGGTGAAGACGCCGGCCTCGACCAATTCGCCGCACAGGCGGTCGTATTCTTCCTGCGACCCGTCGCACCAGTAGATGCGATCCGGCTCACAGAGTTGGGCCATTTCGTCGACCCAGTCGAGCAGCTTTTTATTTTTGGTGCGGGAGGCACCGTCGTGGGTAACTGTCATTTCGAGCTTCTCCTTCAGTTTTCGTCGAGGTTGGATTACCGATATCCACGGCAATATCGGAACAGCAGGGCCCCGGGCGGCGCCCGGCGCTCATCCGGCATAAGAGGGTGTCGCCACGGGCGACATCCTCGAAAACGGGGGTATTATCCACGATGAATGCCCACCCGTCTAAAGGGAATTGACCATCGCCGCTCAAGGCGCCCTCACCGCGGTCGGCGCGACCGTTTGCGGCGTCCCTGGTAGGCGGCGATCTGCCGGATGATGGGCTGGTAGGGGAGGGCGGCCAGGGCGGGGAAGCGAGCCAGGGCCGCCTCGATGGTGCCGTGGATGTCCTCGATGATGCCGGGAATCGGCGCCTCGGGCAAGGCCACGGCGTGCAGCCCGCGCAGCCCGCCGACCTGGACCCGCATGGCCTTGGCGTGGGGCAGGGCCCCTTGCCCATCCCGCATGCGCAAAGCGAAGCGGGATTGGCGGCGCAGGTGGTCGAGCAGCTCCAGACACCGTGCCTGGGCGGCGTCGGAACCGCAGCGGACCCCCTCCCGCTCGGCGATGCAGAAACGTTGCGCCCGGCTGCAACGACAGTGGTTGGTCAGGATGCTCTTTTCGAACGGGCAGAAGCGCTCGTTGACGGCGCGATATGTTTCGCGGAAGACCTGGTTGTCCATTGTCCGTCGCTGCCCATTGATGCCCGTCGATGTCCGTCAGCGCCCGGACTGGATCTCCGAGCGGTGGGTGAAGCGCTGGATCAGCCGCCGCTCGCGTTTGTTCGGTCGGCCCCCGGCTCCCGGCCCGGAGTCACCGCTCTCGCGCCGCTCCCGCGCCAACGCCTGGCGGCGCAGGCGGCTCTCCTCGCTCTCCGTATACAGCAGAGCGGCCTCGGGGGCCGGGCGGCGTTGCCGGGAGGTGGCCTGGACCACCAGTTCCCATTGCAGGGAGCCCTTGTGGATGGTCAGGCGCGTTCCCGCCCGGACCGTTCGACTCGGCTTGGCGCGCTGGCCGTCTACCTGCACCTTGCCCCCGTTGACGGCCTCGACCGCCAGCCGGCGGGTCTTGAAGAAGCGCGCGGCCCAGAGCCATTTGTCGAGGCGCAGGTCGGCGTCCCCGCGGTCTTCGCGCGCGCTCATCGTGCCAACAGGGGGTCGAGTTCCCCGCGGGCCTCCAGGGCCGCCAGGTCGTCATAACCGCCGACGTGCAGGTCGCCGATAAAGATCTGGGGCACCGTGCGGCGACCGCTGAGCGCCATCATGGTCCGCATCTGCCATGGGTCGAGATCGACGCGGATCTCCTCGAACGCGAGGTTCTTACGCCGCAGCAGATGCTTGGCCCTGACGCAGTAAGGACAGATTTCGGTCGTGTAGATGACAATGGCGGGCATCCGGGTCACTCCGAGGTCCCATCCCTCAATTATACCCATCGCGCGGGGGTTGTCCGAAACACACGGCATCCTCCGAAAATCAAATGCAGCAAACCCATACCCTTGTCGGTGGGCCACCGCCTCCGGTGTTCTCACACCAAGCCACCAAGCCACGAAGAATGCTGCCGTGGTCTCGGACGGCTCTTGGCGTTGCCGGTGCCACCGCACCGTCATTCC
>JAIZWN010000536.1 GCA_020443945.1 Candidatus Thiosymbion ectosymbiont of Robbea hypermnestra
GGTGGTGTCTTAGATTTGTGGTTTCCGGGATTTGGCGTAGAGACCTTCCCTCACCATCATGGTTGTCCGCGGATTACGCCGATTTTCGCGGATTGAAAGCGAAACAATCCGTGGGAATCTGCGTAATCCGTGGATAGTATCAATCGACGGGGTTCGCCGGCGCACCCCAACCTACGGGCCGGTCTGTAGTATGGGAAAGAATATTTCTTTCCTGAAGGAATGGGGCGTCCGGCACGACACGGATTGATGGGCACGCGGCGCTTTGTGCATCCTATAAGCAATCCTGGCTCGCAGAACCCTGGGGGATGCCTGAAACTTCAAACCGGCTTGCCGGGCGCTCGCTTTGCCCATCCTACCCGGCTAATAGGACAGGATTAACAGGATTTTCTTGGATTTTCAGGATTATTTTTTGTGGGTTCTGAACGTTCGCCGCACGGTGATACGAATTAAAACAAAGAAAAAATCCTGTCAATCCTGAAAAATCCTGTTAATCCTGTACGATTGGAAGACCGCACGAACCACGCCGGAACCACCCATGGACCGCCCCACCGTCTTCATCAGCTATAGCCAGGAAAGCCCCGAGCACGCCGAGCGGGTGCGGGGGCTGGCCGCCAGCCTGGAGCGTGACGGCTGCACCTGCCATCTCGATCTCTACAAGGACACGGCCGAGGGCTGGCCCACCTGGATGACCCGCCAGCTCACGGAAGCGGATATCGTCCTCTGCGTCGTTACCGAGACCTACGCACGGCGCTTCCGCGACCAAGAGCTACCCGATGTGGGGCGGGGCGTCAGCTTAGAGGTTAAGCTGATCCAGAACCAACTCTACGAGACAAAACTGCACAACGACCGCATCTTCCCGGTCCTCTTCGATGCCACGGACCAGTTCGATGCTAAGGACCAGCGACACATCCCACTCATACTCCAGGGATATGACCACTTCCTGCTCGACGGACCGGATGGATACGAGACCCTGCTGCGCAAGCTCCTGCGCCGCCCGCGCCACGAGCGGCCCCAATCCGGCCAAGCACCGGAGCTGCCGCCCCAAACAACCGCACCCCTGTTCGAGCGGCCCGGCGGGTCCGAGCCGAACAAGCCACGGACCGGCCCATCGCCCGCGGCCTCCCGGCCCCAACGGATCGCCCCCTCCCGCCTGCTGGAGCTAGGCGTCGCCAGCCGTTTCGAGGAGCTGGTCGGGCGCAAGCGGGAGCGCCAAATCCTGGATGCGGCCTGGCAGGATCGAGACACCCGCATTCTGATCTTCGTCGCCGCGGGCGGGGTGGGCAAGACCTCCCTGATGACCGACTGGATGATGGGGTTTGTCCACAACCATTGGCAAGGCGTGGAGGCCTTCTTCGACTGGTCCTTCTACAGCCAGGGCACCCAGGACCAGGGCGCGGCCAACAGCGGCCCATTCCTGGACGCCGCCCTGCGCCACTTCGGCGAATCCGAGCTGGCCGACAGCCCAAATCCCGCCGACACCAAGGCCGACCGTCTGGCCGAGCGGATATTGGAAACCCGGACCCTGCTCCTGCTCGACGGCATCGAGCCCCTGCAACACCCCCAGCGCGCGGGCGGGCTGGAGGGCCGGCTCAAGGACCAGGGCTTGGAACGCCTCCTCAAGCGCCTGGCCCAATTGCCCGGCGCGGGCGGCCTGTGTGTCCTCACCAGCCGGCTGCCCCTGACGGACCTGGAACGCTTCCACGGCAGGGGCGTACAGGAAAAACGGCTGGACAACCTATCCGCGCCGGCCGCCGCCCGACTGCTGTACCAGGCCGGCGCTCGCCGGGCCGGCGCCGCCAAGATCAATGCCGACGACCCGGAGCTGCTCACAACGGCGCGGGAGCTACAGGGCCATGCCCTGACCATGCAACTGCTGGGGGGCTATCTCAGGTACGCCCAACACGGGGATATCCGCCGTCGGGACCGAGTGGATTGGTCCTCGGCCCTCGACCAGGAGCAGGAAGGCCATGCCCACTCCCTGATGGGCGCCTATGAACGCTGGTTCGAGCAGCAGGGAGACCGCGGCCGTCGCCAACTGGCTGTATTACGGCTGCTCGGCTTCTTTGATCGCCCGGCCCGCCTGGACCTGCTGGAGGCCCTGCGGACCGGCGCCGCCATCCCCGGCCTCACCGAGTCCCTGGCCGGACCGGGCTGGGGACCGGAGGACTGGAACCGAACCCTCACGGGCCTGGCCGAGGACCACCGGCTGATCTCGCTCCAACACGCCGACAACGGGCCGGTTGGCCGAATCGCTGGAACCCATGCGGGCGGGGTTGGAAAGGTACATTGAGCAGGAGGAATGGGGGGCTGCTGCAATCAGCGCCGGTAATCTGAGTGAGCTGGCGCTGACACTGGGGGATCTGGAGGCCGCCATTGCCGATGCCGAGCGGTCGGTCGGCTTTGCCGACCGCGGCAAGGGTTGGGAAATGAAAATGATTAACCGCACAACTCAGGCCGATGCCTTGCAGCAGGCGGGCCGGACGGAGGAGGCCCGCCGCCTGTTCGTCGAGGCCGAATCCATACAGGCCGAGCGGCAACCGAAATACCCCCGGCTCTACTCGGTGCAGGGCCTCCAATACTGTGATTTGCTGCTGTCCGATGCCGAGCGCGCCGCCTGGCGATTGGTGCTGGACCCCCAGGCCCGGCTCCCGGAGCTCGCCGATCTGCAACGCGCTTGTGACCAAGTCGCCGAGCGCGCTGGACAATGGGTTGCGTGGCGTTCACCGTCAGACTCGCTCCTCAGCATCGCACTGGATCGGCTCACCTTAGGCCGGGCGGCGCTTTACCGGACCCTCCTGACCACCCGGATTCGGGGGCCTGAGGACCCAGCGGACCCGGCCCCATCCACAATCCCAATCCCCACGGCCGCCATCGACCACCTGGACAAAGCCGTCGCCGGTCTTCGCGAGTCGGGCGATACGTGGTTGCTCCCGCGCGCTTTACTTACCCGTGCTTGGCCGCGGTGGCTGGTGGGGGATCCCACGGGCGCCGCGGCGGATCTGGACGAGGCCTGGGAGATCGCCGAGCGCGGCCCCATGCCGCTCTACCAGGCCGATTGCCTGCTCACCCGCGTCCGGCTGTTCGGACAAAGCAACCACTACCCCTGGGACTGCGCCCAACAAGACCTCGCCGATGCCCGCGACCTGATCCACAAGCACGGCTACCACCGCCGCGACCCAGAGCTCGCCGATACCGAAAAACACCTCGACATTCTTTTAGCCGCAAATAAACGCCAATGAACGCAAATCGAATCGATTGTGAATTTGCGTTTTTTGCGTTCATTTGCGGCTAAAAACGGGAAAATGGGGTCAGGTCTTGATCCGTGACTCTTGAAGGCACACATCAAGACCTGACCCCATTTCCTGGAAGAAGAGCGCGAGAGCGGCGATTTTACGCTCCCTCTCCCACCGGGAGAGGGCCGGGGAGAGGGGGATCAAACAAAAATGTAGGTTGGGGTGAGCTTGCGAACCCCAACAAATGGCCGATCAAACCAAAGCTGTCGGGGTTCGCCGCCCCGGTCGGGGCGACTTCACCCCAACCTACCCGAGCTTTGCCTTAAGACCACGAGGCGTGACCAACTGCACCGAAGAACCACGGATAAACACGAATAGACACGGATTGTGATCTGTGGGTAGTGGCTGAATTTTAAGTGATGAAGTCTGCCGACCCCTACCCCGTCATTCCGGCAGGGATTGCCGGAATCTGCCGGCGCCAGGGA
>JAIZWN010000537.1 GCA_020443945.1 Candidatus Thiosymbion ectosymbiont of Robbea hypermnestra
GTAATCCGCGGACAACCATGATGGTGAGGGAAGGTCTCTACGCCAAATCCCGGAAACCACAAATCTAAGACACCACCCGAGCCCCGCTTGCCTGTTTGATCCCCCTCTCCCTGCCACCCCTCTCCCGCCAGGGGAGAGGGGCTTTGGCGTGTAGGATGGGTAGAGGCGCGGGCGTGAGGGGTGGTTTTTGGCACGGTTGTTCTCGCGCCGAAACCCATCACCAAGCAAGACGATGGGTTTCGGCGCGGTTGAGATTGTCGACATCCCCAAAGCTCATTGGCGCGCCTCTACCCATCCTACCGTGCTGGCGACGGCAGATTCCGGCAATCCCTGCCGGAACGATGGCGAGAAGCCAGACCACCGATCTTCACGGACCCGACACCACATTGGCTCCCAACCAACCACGCCGCACTGTCCTTCCAGAACACACCGAAAACAACCATACCGTCATTCCGGCAGGGAGTGCCGGAACCTGCCGGTGCCAAGGACGGCGAACCGCAGGGGTCCGCATTGCCTACTGTTCGCGCCGCCCTGCTAGAGAGCGGGCGTTCCGCTGTGCGGACCGCCGGAGCATGGGGACGAACGGTAGGATGGGCAAAACGAGCGCCCGGCAAGCCGGTTTGAAGTTTCAGGCATCCCCCAGGGTTCCGCGAGCCAGGATTGCTTATAGGATGCACAAAGCGCCGCGTGCCCATCAATCCGTGTCGTGCCGGGTGCCCCATTCCTTCAGGAAAGAAATATTCGTTCCCATGCTACAGACCGACCCGTAGGCTGGGGTGAGCTGGCGAACCCCGTCGATTGATACTGTCCACAGATTACGCCGATTCCCACAGATTGTTTCGCTTTTAATCGGCGAAAATCGGCGTAATCTGCGGATAAATTGAAGGGCCGTAGGGCGGGTAGCGCAAGCGTATCCCGCCAGCTCGGGATCGGCGGGCTACGTGCCAAGTCCCGGATGATTACGAGGATCCTTTTTGGATCCATTTCGATCGAGCGGCCGGGGTGTTAGGCTGAGGACATCGAGCGGGGAAACCACCGGGGTAGATGGCACCCATGTCAAAGGCTGATAGTATCAAAGAAGAAATCGGATGGCTCAAGGTCGTCTTTGCCGTCTGTTTCGCCTTGGATGTCTCCCTGATCGCCTGGTTGGCGCAAAGCTACGCCACGGCGCACCCATTCATAATCATCGTGGGTTTTGTTATCGCGTTGGTGTTCACCATCATCATCGGGTACGTCAACCACCGTGCCTATCGTCGCATCAAAGAGCTGGAGGATACCTAGATGGAATGGTTCGTCATCATTCCTGCCGTTGCCCTGGCCATCGCCATGGTAATTGTCGCCTGGCAGTGGGGTCCACACGGAAACAAATAGGGCCGGGTAGTGGCTAATTTTTAAGTGATGAAGTCTGCCGACCCCTACCCCGTCATTCCGGCAGGGATTGCCGGAATCCAGGCGCCAGGGATGGC
>JAIZWN010000538.1 GCA_020443945.1 Candidatus Thiosymbion ectosymbiont of Robbea hypermnestra
TGTGATCTATAGGATGATAGGACAGGCAAAGCCTAGCGTGGTCTCGCGCCCCATCCTACAGATTTTAGGACTACCCTAATTTTCATATTGCGTAGGGAATGGCCGACGTGGCGTTCCCTACGAACATGTAAAATAAGGTGACAGGGGGTACCAGGTGCAACCAAAAAACGCGCCCCCGCCCACGCGGGGGCGCGTTTTTGGTATTGTCGGTCCGGTAACCGGGGACTCCCGCCCCGGTGGATAATGCTCAATCCCCAATACCCCATTTCACCTTATTTTGCATTCTCACGCCCATGGCAAGATTCCAATCGGACGGGGCTCACAAGCCGATCAGCCCGCGCCGAATCCTGATCCTTCTCGCTGCCGCCTTTCTCATCTGGCGCATCGGTACGGTCGGCCTGTCGTCCCACTATGCCCGCTCGATCACCGCGGGTAACAACGAGGCGGTGAGCAAGGCCCTGGCCTGGGACGACCGCCAGCCGGAGGCCCTGTATCGGCGCGCCGTCGCCCTGGGCAAGGAGGACCCGGACGACGCCGCCGACCTCCTGATCCGGGCCAACCGACAACACCCGGCGGACGCGCGCCCCTTTTTCGTCGCGGCCGATACCGCTCTGGCCCAAGGCGACCTGGCGCGCGCCGACGCCCTCGTCGAAACGGCCTTGCGGTTGAAACCGGCGAACCCGGAGATTCATCAGCGGGTCGCCCGATACTGGCTCTTCCGCAACGACGCCCCTCGGGCGATTCGTCACTGGTCTCTCGCCATGGAGATTTCGCCGGCCTTGCGGCCCAGCCTCTTTCCCTACCTACTCAAGCTCGCGGAAGAACCACGCACCTGGTCCGCCTATGAGGTCCTCACGACCTCGCCCCCCTCCTGGTGGGACGCCTTCTTCTCCCTGGTCGCCAGACGCGCAAAGGAGCGCGCAACCGTGCAGCGACTTTATTCCCTGCGACGCAAGTCGGAGCAAACGCCGATCACGCCGGCCGAACGGAAAAGCTATATCGCCCGGCTCAAACAGGATGGATTGATCGCGCAGGCCTACATTACCTGGGTCAACGGCCTTACCCGGACACAGCGGCAAAGGCTGGGACTCATCTACAACGGCGGCTTCGAGATCGAGTCGACCGATTGGGGATTCGATTGGCACATGCGCGCGGGTCCCCGCGTTCGGATCGAAAGGGTCTACACCTTCGGCAGCGACAAAGGCAAATCCCTGCATCTGGCGTTCGATGGTCACCAGGGCCCTATCGATGGCCCATTCCAGGCGTTGTTCCTCGATGCCGGCAGCTACCGACTGAGCGGTAGGGTCCACACCGACGGATTGGCTACCCAAGGGGGGCTCAAGTGGGTTGTACGCTGCCTGCGACCGGATGCGCAGACCCTGGGGGAAAGCGAGCGCTTTCTGGGCGCCAACGAATGGCGGGATTTCGGATTCGAGTTCCAGGTTGCCGACGCCTGCACCCTGCAGGAGATTCGGCTCGTCTCGGCGGGAAAAAACCCGCGCGAATACCGGATCACGGGCGATGCCTGGTTCGACCGCCTGGTCATCGGTAAACAGTCGGAACCGGCTCAGGATTCACTCCGGGTCAGAAACATGGCATCGCCATAGCTGAAAAACCGATAGCCCTGCCGGACCGCGTGCCGGTAGGCGGCCATGACCGACTCGAAGCCGCCGAAGGCGGACACCAGCATCAGCAGGGTGGATTCCGGCAGGTGGAAATTGGTCAGCAGCGCATCGACCACCCGGAAGCGATAGCCCGGACGGATAAACAGCCGGGTATCGCCCCGATAGGGCCGCAGGTCCCCATCCCCGGCGGCGCTCTCCAGACCCCGCACGCTGGTAGTGCCGATGGCGATGACGCGCCCGCCGCCCGCCCGCGTCGCCGCCACGGCGTCGCAGACCGACTGGTCCAGCTCCAGCCACTCGCGGTGCATGACATGCTCCGCCAACCGCTCCACCCGCACCGGCTGGAAGGTCCCGGCCCCCACATGCAGGGTGATCCGGGCGCTCTGCACCCCCTGCGCCGCCAAGCGCGCGAGCATGGGCGCGTCGAAATGCAGCCCGGCGGTAGGCGCGGCGACCGCCCCCTCGCGTCGGCCGTAGACGGTCTGATAACGCTCCAGATCCGCCGCCTCGTCGGGACGGCGGATGTAGGGCGGCAGGGGCACATGACCATGGCGCGCCATCAGGGCCTCGAACCCGGCGTCCGGGGCATGCAGCCGGAACAGCTCTTCGTCCCGGTCCAGCACCTCGAGCCGCTCGCCGCCCGCGAGCAGGAGGACGGTCCCGGGCCTGGGGGCCTTGCTCGCCCGCAGCTGGGCCAGGGCCTCGTGGGCGCTCAGCAGCCGTTCGAGCAGGATCTCGACCCGACCACCGGAACGCTTGCGGCCGAACAAGCGGGCCCGCATCACGCGGGTATCGTTGAATATCAACAGATCGCCCGCGGTTACCAGACGCGGCAGATCGGCGAAGACCAGATCCCGCACCGTCCCGACCGGGCCGTCCAGGTACAGCAACCGGCTCGCGCCCCGCTCCGGCAAGGGCCGCTGGGCGATCAGCGCCGCGGGGAGCTCGAAATGGAAGTCGGAACGCCGCATGGCACGGCATCATATACCCTATGGGTGATGTTGTAATTTTGTTGTCCCTGGGTATATACGCCGAATCCCGGACACAACCAAAACAGGTTACGGTTTTGTCGGCAC
>JAIZWN010000539.1 GCA_020443945.1 Candidatus Thiosymbion ectosymbiont of Robbea hypermnestra
GGTTCCGGCAATCCCTGCCGGAATGACGGCCAACGGGCACCTTACCCATGACCCACGATCCCTTTGTGGCTTGGTGTGTTTGTGTGAGAATTGAGAACGCCCCCTAGACCCAAGCCTTACTCTCCTTTGCGCCTTTGCGGTTCAAAAGCAAAAACAGGGAAGGAGGATTCGGCTCAGGCTTTGGTCGGGCCGTCGATGGCGGCCCGTAGCGCACGGAGGAAGGCGCCTACGGCGTCGGGTATGTCCTGGGGCGCATCGGCCAGGGTTTCCATCCGCTCGACGATGGCGCTGCCGACGACGACGGCGTCCGCCACCTGGGCGATCCGGGCGGCGCTCTCGGCATCCCGGATGCCGAAACCGACCCCGATCGGGAGCCCGGTGATGCGCCGGACCGGCCGCAGCTTGGCGGCCACCTGGTCCACGTCCAGATGACCGGCGCCGGTCACCCCCTTGATGGAGACATAGTAGACGAACCCGGACGCCACCTCGGCGATCTTGGCAATCCGCGCCTCGGTGGAGGTGGGGGCGAGCAGGTAGACCAGATCCAGCCCCGCGTGCCGCAGGCATTCCACCAGCTCCCGGCTCTCCTCCGGCGGCGCGTCCACCACCAGCACCCCGTCCACGCCGACCTCCCCGGCGCGGGCCGCGAAGCGCTCATAGCCCAGGACCTCGATGGGGTTGAGGTAGCCCATGAGGACTACCGGCGTTCGGGTGTCCTGGGCACGGAATTCCCGGACCATGTCCAGCACATCCGACAGGCTGACCCGGTGCGCCAGGGCCCGCTCGCTTGCGCGCTGAATGACCGGCCCGTCGGCCATGGGATCGGAGAAGGGAACCCCGAGCTCGATCAGGTCCGCCCCCGCGGCGACCATGGCGTGCATCAGGGGAACCGTGACCGGGGGCCGGGGGTCGCCGGCGGTAATGAAGGGAATCAGCGCGGTCTTGCCCTGCCCGCGCAGGGTCGCGAAGCATTGTGGAATTCTGCTCATAGCCGGATACCCTCCCGCGCCGCTACCGTGTGCATGTCTTTGTCCCCGCGCCCGGAGAGGTTGACGAGAATCGACTGGTCTTTAGGCATGGTCGGCGCCAGCCTGGCGGCGAAGGCCAGGGCGTGACTCGACTCCAGGGCCGGGATGATGCCCTCGATGCGGGTCAGGGCATGGAAGGCGACCAGGGCCTCCGCGTCGGTGGCCGTCTCATAGCGGACGCGCCCGTTGTCCTTGAGCCAGGCGTGCTCGGGCCCGACCCCCGGGTAGTCGAGCCCGGCCGAGATGGAATGGGTCTCGATGATCTGCCCGTCCGGGTCCTCCATCAGATAGGTGCGGTTGCCGTGGAGTACCCCCGGCGTCCCGGCATTCAGGGGCGCGGCATGTTTCCCGGTCGCCAGCCCCTCGCCCGCCGCCTCGATGCCATAGATGGCGACCCCGGCATCCTCGAGGAAGGGATGGAAGAGCCCGATGGCGTTGGACCCCCCGCCGACACAGGCGACCAGGACATCGGGCAGGCGGCCGGTGCGTTCGAGCAGCTGGGCGCGGGCCTCGCGCCCGATCACGGTCTGAAAATCCCGGACCAGCTCCGGATAGGGATGGGGACCCGCCACCGTGCCGATGATGTAGAAGGTATCGTCCACATTGGTGACCCAATCCCGCAGGGCCTCGTTGAGGGCGTCCTTGAGGGTGCGGGAGCCGGACTTGACCGCCGCCACCTCGGCGCCCAAAAGGCGCATCCGGTAAACATTGGCCTCCTGCCGCGCCATGTCCACCTCCCCCATATAGACCAGGCACTTAAGCCCCAAACGCGCGGCCACGGTAGCCGTGGCCACGCCATGCTGCCCGGCCCCGGTCTCGGCGATGATGCGGGTCTTGCCCATCCGCCGCGCCAGCAGGGCCTGGCCGACTGTGTTGTTGACCTTATGGGCGCCAGTGTGATTCAGATCCTCCCGCTTGAGGAAAAGCTGGGCGCCGCCCAGCTCCCGGCTCCAGCGTTCGGCATGGTAGATGGGGGAGGGCCGGCCCACATAATCGCGCAGATCCGCCTCCAGCTCCGCGAGAAAGGTCGGCTCCCCACGATACCGCTCGTAGGCGATCCGCAGCTCCTCCAGCGGGTGCATCAGGGTCTCGGCCACGAACCGGCCGCCGTAACGGCCGAAATGCCCTTCGGCATCCGGCAGCCGTATCCTGTCATCATGTAATGGGTTCATTCGCTCAAATCCCCAATGCGTGCTCACAAACCAGCGATCTCTTCCGGCGTCAGCCGGCTATATTCCACAATCTTTTCCATAGGCTCGCCGGCCTGCTTCATAATCCTCGCCGTTTCCAGCCTGTTCTCTTCTCGGCCTTTTTCCATCCCTTTCTTTTCCCCATCCAGGCGTCCATCGTGATAGCTGGATTGATACATGCTGGCCTGGTAGCTCAGCTCTTCCAGGTGC
>JAIZWN010000540.1 GCA_020443945.1 Candidatus Thiosymbion ectosymbiont of Robbea hypermnestra
ACTCAAGCCTTGTTCTCCTTCGCGTCCTTTGCGCCTTTGCGGTTCAAAATCGCGGATCACAAAGTTACAACACTACCGCTTCTCGCTACACCGAGAAACCCAAAGAGGCAGCAATCATGCCAGAAATCCTACACCGATAGCCGACCTTTGCGACTACCGGGCACCGGATCACCCTCTGCCTGCGATGCCCCGTCGCAACGGAAAACCCAAAAGCCGCCGGCAGCCGCAAGGAACGCACCATCATAGGGCAGGCAGACAGCACATGCACAAGAACGGGGTGGTGTTCTGACTTTGTTGTTGCCGGATAGGAGGATACTTTGGTTCAGTCCCCTGGTACGAAATCTTTCAAGGCGTCCTCTATTCTGTAACAACACAGTTAGAACACCACCCGCGAGGGGAAAGGGTCGTACCCAAGGGGATCAAAGGGTCGCGAGCAGGGCGAGGATGTCGTCCGTATCCTGGGCGATCAGCGCCTCGGCGAGGGCGATGCCCAGCGACTCCGCCTCGGCGCGGGGCGCGCGACGCTCCCCACGCCAGATGCGGACGCCATCCGGCGTACCCACCAATCCGCGCAGATGGAGCTCGCCGTCCTCCAGTACGGCGTAACCGGCGATGGGCGTCTGACAGCCGCCCATCAGGCGGCGGTTGAAGGCCCGTTCGGCCCGTACCCGGTCGGCGGTATCGGCGTGGTGCAGCGGAGCGATCAGTGCCTCGATGCGCCTATCGTCCGCGCGGCACTCGATGCCGATGGCCCCCTGGCCGATGGCGGGGAGGCTTTCTTCCGGGCTCAGGGGGCGGCGGATGCGCTGCTCGAATCCGAGCCGCGTCAGACCCGCGGCGGCCAGGATGATGGCGTCGTATTCGCCGGCATCGAGCTTGCGCAGGCGGGTGTTGACGTTGCCCCGCAAGGGTCGGACCACCAGATCGGGACGGCGGGCGGCAAGCTGGCATTGACGGCGCAGGCTAGAGGTGCCGACGCGGGCGCCCTCGGGCAGCTCTTGGATGTCCCCGTAATGGTTCGCTACGAAGGCATCCCGGGGGTCCTCCCGTTCCAGGATCACCGGGAGGCGCAGGCGCGCGGGCAGATCCACCGGCACATCCTTCATCGAATGCACGGCAATATCCGCGCGTTTGTCCAGCAGGCCCTGCTCCAACTCCTTGACGAACAGCCCCTTGCCGCCGATCTTGGCCAGGGGTGCGCTCAAGAATTTGTCGCCACGGGTACGGATGCCCAGAATCTCGACCGCCAGACCGGGATGGGCGCGACGCAACTTCTCCGCCACCTGCCGGGTCTGCCACAGGGCGAGCGGGGATTCGCGGGTGGCGATGCGGATGGCTTGGGACAAGGCGGGAACCGACTCCCTTCAGGGTATCCGGTCGAACGGCGGAAATCCCTCCGCGACATTCGGATGGTCGTTCACCGGCTGTCCCGCCAGCTCGACCCAGGCGTGCGCGAGGAACTTTTCGTGGTTGTTGACGCCGATGCGTAGCTCCGCCTCCAGACCGCGGCGGCGCAGCAGCCACCAGATCAGCAGGGATTGACGCAGACAGGAGGCATCGAGGGGCAGGTGGCGGCTGGCCTTGCGGGTCAGGTATCCCAACCGTTGCGCGTAAGGCGCCGCCTGGTCCGGGCCTACCGGAGCGTGCGGCTTTGCGGGAATCAACCGCGCCAGAAGCCGGTGGACCTGCTTTACGACCAGCAGGCGCAGCAACAGGGACACGACGGCCAGCTGTCCCCAGAGCTTGAGGAACAGGATACGATCGGCGGATTCCAAGGCACGAAAGCCGTTCCACCGTCGTTTCAAGCCGTCGCGCCCGCGGGCGAGGAAATCAGGGCCCGTAGTCGAGATTCGCAACGAGAGCATATTCAATCCGCTTCGGTTTCCATTTGCTTTGTGGTTTCCGGGATTCGGCGTAGAGACCTGCCCTTACCGTCATGGTTGTCCGCGGATTCAAAATCACGGATCTCAAGGTTACAACACTACCGAGGTCCTATCCTTTGCGCCTTTGCGGTTCGCTGCGCTCACCGCCGGAGCCGGCGGAACGCCGGCGGTCCCAGGGGTTCGGCCGGCCAAGGCTTCATTTGCGCCGGAGCTGGAGGATGACTGTCGCGTAGGGGGGCAGGGTGAGGCAGATGGAGTGTTCGCGGCCGTGGCTGCCCTGTGGTTCGGCCGTCGCGCCGCCTTCGCTGCCCCAGTTGCCGCCGCCGTAGGCCTCGGCGTCGGTGTTCAGTATTTCCCGATAGTAGCCCGGTTCGGGCACCCCGATCCGGTAGTTGGGACGCACTACCGGGGTGAAGTGGGTCACCGCGATGACCGGCTGGCTGGGGTCCTTGCCGTACCGGATGAATGAGATGACGCTGCAATCTTCGTCATGGGTGTCGATCCATTCGAAACCGCTGGCCTCGCCATCCCTTTCGTGCAGTGCCGGCGTCTCGCGGATCAGCCGGTTGAAGTCGCGGATCAGCCGTTGCACTCCAAGGTGGGTCGGGTCCTGGAGCAGATGCCAGTCGAGGCTGATGGTGCTGTTCCATTCCCGGTCCTGGGCAAATTCGGTGCCCATGAACATGAGTTTTTTCCCGGGCATGGCGTAGGTCAGGGCCAGCCAGGCCCGCAGGGTGGCGAAGCGTTGCCAGTGATCGCCGGGGATTTTGTTGACCATGGCGCCCTGGCCGATCGAGACATGATCGTGGGAGACCGGCAGCATAAACTGCTCGTCGAAGGCGAACTCGAGGGGATTGACCAGCTCGTAGTGGTAGTACTTGCGGTGTACGGGGTGACGGTGGAGGTAGTGCAGGGTGTCGTAGGCCCACGCGGAGTTCCAGCGCAGGTCGAAGCCCAGGCCGCCGTCCTGCGCGGCCTCGGTGATGCCCGTGCGCAGGGAGGAGTCCTCGGCAATCGTCAGAACGCCGGGATGCCGCTCACTCACCAGCTGGTTCAGCCGGCGGATAAAGGCGAGGGCCTCCAGGTTGTCGTTGCCGCCGTCCCGGTTGGGTGCCCACTGGCCTTCTCCGCGGCCATAGTCGAGATAGAGCAGCTTGGCGAGGCTGTCGATCCGCAGCCCGTCCAGATGGAATTGGTCGAGCCAGTAGAGGGCGTTGGCGAGCAGGTAGTTGACCACCGCCGGGCTGGCGAGGTTGTACAGGGGCATCTCCCAGTCCGGGTCATGGCCGTGGTGAGGATCGGTGTCCTCGTAGAGCGGGGTCCCGTCGAACCGGGCGAGTCCCTGGGGCTCGGACGACAGGAAGTTGGGCACCCAGTCGACGACGACGCCGATACCGGCGCGGTGGCAGGCGTCGATCAGATACCGGAAGTCGTCGGGGGTGCCGTACCGGCTGCTGGGCGCGAACAGGGCCGAGGGCAGATAGCCGACGGAGTCGTCGAAGGTGTGCTCGCTGACCGGCAGTAAGGCGATGTGGGTGAAACCGAGGTCGGTGACGTATGCCACCAGCTCGTCCGCCAGCTCGCGGTAGGTGAGCCAACGGTGGTCTTCTTCCGGCTTTCTGCGCCAGGAGCCCGGATGGACTTCGTAGAAGCTCAGCGGCGCGGTGCGGCTTTGCCTGGTCCTTCGCTGCTTGAGCCAGGCGCTATCGCCCCACCGGTAGGTTCCCTGTTCCCGGACCATCGAGGCCGAGCCGGGCGGCTGCTCGGTGCGGAAGGCGTAGGGATCGGCTTTGACGAGGGGGTCGGTACCCGGCGTGGTCTTGATTTCATACTTGTAAAGCGCGCCGCTCTGCACGCCCGGCAGAAAGAGCTCCCACACCCCGCACTCGTGGCGCAGGCGCATGCCGTGCCGACGTCCGTCCCAGCCGTTGAAATCGCCGATTACGGCGACGCGGTGGGCGTTCGGCGCCCAGACCGCGAAGGCAACGCCCGCGACGCCCTCGCTCTCGGCCGGGTGCGCGCCCAGCACCTGGTAGCTCGACAGGTGGTCGTGTCGGCTCAGCCTGCGCGCATCGGCGTCACTGAGCACGGGGGGAAAGCGATAAGGGTCCTCGAGCCTCTGCTCCCCTTCGGGAGTCGTTACCCGCAGCCGATAGGGGAAGGGGGTTTCCCGGCCCTGGATCGAGCCCACGAACAGACCCTCGTCATGGACCTGTTCCAGGGTCGCCACCGGCTTGCCGTCGGTCGCGTCCAGCACCTCCAGGGCAATGGCCTCGGGGATAAAAACACGTACCGTCAGCAGCCCTGGGGTCGCGGCCGCGTGCATGCCGAGGAAGGCGAAGGGGTTGGAGTGATCCGCGTTGAGCAGGGCCTCCACATCCTTGGTATCCACGACGGGCGGGGGCAACCCTTCGGCCCCGACGCCGCCGATGGGTTTCTTGGGCTCCTGCGGAAGGTCGGCGGCCCGAGACGGCGCCGGGGCCGGCTGCTTTTTTGCCGCCACCGGTTTACTCGGCGGCCGTGACTTGTGCGGATGATCCCGGCCGGCCGCCCTGGCGATAGCCTGGGCCGCGGAGATCGGCTTCGCATCCTTGCCGGCCTGGGTCTTGCTCTTATCGGTCTCGGCCTTCTTCATAACCGCCAAGGCATCGATCGCGGCAGGAGCGGACGGGCCGTCGGCGCCCGCCGCGCCACCGGGGTACAGGGTCTGCTCGCGGGACGGCTGCCGGACCAGGGCATTAGGCGCCGCCTTCGCCTTGGCGGCAGACCCCGGCGTCGTCTTTGCCGGGGACTCCGACTGCAATCCGCCCGCGCGGGCGGGAGCCGTTTTCCGCGCATCCTTGCCGCCGCCGGATTCGGCGGCCGTCGGCGCTTGCGCCCGCGTGCCGGGAGATGTCTTCGCCGGGGACTCCGACTGCGATCCGCCCGTGCGGGCGGGAGCCGTTTTCCGCGTGCCCTGGTTGTCGGCCGAGGAGGAGGTCTGCGATGGTTTCTTGGCGGTCATCTGGTCGGTTCCCTGCCCTGTCTGGGACATTACTGACACCGGGGAGTCCGGCGAGCCGGGTATCGAGGCGATTTCCGAGTCGGAAGGGCTCCCGGAAGAAGATTCAGGCGATCTCGCAATCGGGCGGTCCGCGGATGCGGTCTCCCATTATATACCCGTCGCCCGTGGTTTTTCCGCCGGGATGCGCAGGGAGGGTATCCCATAGGAAAGATATGTTCTTTCCCATGCGCTATCGTCCGGAAACGCCGGCGGCCAAGGCAGCAGGACACTAGCACCTAGTTTCTCAATATTCTTCTCATATATATTTATATAATACTATGATATATAGAAGTAAATTTTATTTTCAATATGAAAAATAATGAGGAACTAGGCGCTAGTGCCCCGTTTCACCTTATTTTTCGCTCTCAGCGCGGCGCGAAGTGGCCAGCCGCGAGGCGCGTGAGCGCAGGAATAGCCGGTCCTATTTCAAGCTCGCGCAACGAAGCGGACGGTCGCTGCTCGTCGCGTCCGAAGGGAGCCCCCCAACCGCGCCAAG
>JAIZWN010000541.1 GCA_020443945.1 Candidatus Thiosymbion ectosymbiont of Robbea hypermnestra
TGATCTATAGGATGATAGGACAGGCAAAGCCTAGCGTGGTCTCGCGCCCCATCCTACAGATTTTAGGACTACCCAAAAACATAGCATACGGATGCTCGGGGCACTATCCGTCCGCGGGCTTCGGGTATACACTCCCGTTCGGTGCGATAAGCACTTACTCCCCGAGCGCCTGCGGTTGTTTTCCATGCGCTTTCGCAAACTCCATGGAGGACGGGTAGCTCCGTCGTTCATCAACCTAAGAAGAGGTATCTATCGTGGAAGGATTGACCGGATTGATCATTCAACTCGTCAGCGGAGCGGTCGGCGGTAACATTGCCGGAGGCCTGTTCAAGAATCTTTCTCTGGGAACACTCGGCAACTCCATCGCCGGCATCGTCGGTGGCGGACTCGGTGGTTATATCCTGAGCATGTTGGGCATCGGGGGTGCCGAGGCCGCCGGCAGCATGGACCTCACCGGAATCCTCACCAGCGTCGCCGGTGGTGGTGTCGGTGGCGGTGTACTGTTGGCCGTCGTCGGCGCGCTCAAGAAGGCCTTCTCGAAATAACCCCCACGCGGGCGATTGGCAAAATCCCCGAGCGAATCGGGTGACACCGCAGAGGAGGTATCGGTTCGCTCGGCGTTTTCCGCGATCGAGGCAATCAGGCCTCGAGCTGCATGCGCATCTTCTTCATCGCAGTTTTCTCGATTTGCCGGATGCGCTCGGCGGAAACGCCGAACTGCTGCGCGAGCTCGTGCAGGGTCTGCTTCTTCTCGGTCAGCCAACGCGCCTGCAGGATCGTCTTGCTCCGATCGTCCAGGCCGTCGAGCGCATTCAGGAGGCGACTGCGGCGGTCCGCCAGGGTGTTCTCGTGCTCGATAGCGTTTGCCGGCTCCATCCGCATATCCGGCAAATAGGTGGACGGCGCCGACGGACTTTCGTCGTCATCGCCGTCATCCCCATCGAAGGCGAGATCCTGATTGGCCAGCCGCGACTCCATTTCCAACACCGTCTCCGGTTTGACCCCCAGATCCTCGGCGACCTTCTCGACCTCCTCCCGGGAGAACCATCCCAAGCGCTTCTTGGCGCTTCGCAGGTTGAAAAACAACTTGCGTTGAGCCTTGGTGGTCGCCACCTTGACGATCCGCCAGTTGCGTAGAATGTACTCATGGATCTCGGCGCGGATCCAGTGCACGGCGAAGGACACCAAGCGCACGCCCATATCCGGCTCGAAACGCCTTACCGCCTTCATCAGACCTACCGAACCTTCTTGAATCAGGTCCGGCAGTGGCAAGCCATAACCGAGGTAACCGCGGGCGATGCGAATCACGAAGCGCAGATGAGACAAAACCAACCGCCGCGCCGCCTCCATGTCGCCATGGTCACGCAGCCGTTCGGCGAGCCTGCGCTCCTCGTTCGCCGTGAGAATCGGTATCTGATAGGCAGCGCCGATATAGGCATCGATGTTGCCGGTCGGCAGAATTGCAATCTCTTTGAACATTCGGCTAAGTCCGAGTATTTCTATAGGGAATAGAGTAACACCGAAAACGGGCCGGAAGCAATGGCGACTGATTTTGCAGGATACCCTTGATAAATTGGTGCCCAGGGCGGGACTCGAACCCGCATGACCGAAGTCGAGGGATTTTAAGTCCCTTGCGTCTACCAATTTCGCCACCCGGGCGGGGAAGGATCGGACTCGAAGATCCCGGGCGATGACCGGACTGCGTTCCATCGCCGGCACCGATGACGCCAGCGCCCGGTTCGGGTATCGCCGCGGGACGAGCGCGGGGAAGGGGATGGAGGCTGAGGTCGGAATCGAACCGGCGTCCACGGCTTTGCAGGCCGCTGCATAACCACTCTGCCACTCAGCCTTAAACTAAAAAGTATATCGGCGCGCGAATACTTTGTCACCCTCGGCCATGCCCATGGCAGGGCTGCCGGGTAGTGTTGTAGTTTTGTGATCCGTGATGCTTGAATCCGCAGATTACGCAGATTCTCGCCGATGAAAAAATGCGGTAATCCGCTCAGGACGCAGAGGACGCAAAACCGTAGGGCGCCTGTGAACCTACGCGGAGACGAGGCGTTGTACGTTGATCTCATCCGCCTGCTTGCGGGCCTGAGCCAGATCGTAAGCGGATTGCATCCGCAGCCAGGCACCCGCCGTGCTCCAGCCCTGCCGCTCCAGGCGAGTGGCCATGTCAGGCGAAATCCCAGCCTTCTCATTCGCCAGGTTGCTGATGGCCTGCCGGGTCACGCCCAAGCGCAGGGCAGCCTCGGCTATAGTGAGGGGAATAGCCTCAAGACATTCCTGCCGCACAATACGGCCCGGATGCGGAGGATTGTACATTGCCATGATAAAACCTCCCTAGTGGTAGTCTACTAAACCGACATCAAGGACCTGTCCGTCCTCAAAGCGGAAAATCACCCGCCAGTTAGCCCGGACGGTAACCGACCAAAATCCTCTCCGATCCTGCCTGAGGAGGTGCAGTCGGAACCCCGGCAAGTTCAGGTCATCAATAACCCGCGCGCTATCGAGTGCGAGTAATATGTTTTCCAGTTTTTCTACAGATTCAGCCGGGACCTTGCTGCGATCACCGCGTTCGAAAAGCCGTTTCAAGCCTCGATGTTGAAAGCTACTAATCATGCTTTTAAAAAAGATTGAGTTGTATATGTTACCTGAGTTATTTCCCTAGCCATATCAATAATCTTGAGCATTGGCATCGCCAAATATTACGAGCATTTCTGAAACAACAGCGCATCTTGCAATCGCTTTTTTCACTTCATACTCTCCTCTAATGGAGAACACTAGGGCCTGTATTTTTTGTCTTTACACAATCGACAAAACTCCCTTACCGGAACCCCTGCTTGTTTTGCCATTGCATGGACTAACTCCTTATCGAATGGAGCCAGGTGCTTGTCCACAGTGACTTTCTTAGAAGGAAACGAGTCTGCCGTTTTCCATTGTTCATGGGCGGTGGATTTACCTGGCTGCTTTTTAAATCCTAACTTCTTTAAGCCCGTGACAACCTCTTTATAGGTTAGCTCTGGTACTTTTTTAATAAACATCTGCTTATATCAGGCATGTTTTATTGTACCATCTATGTCCTGAAACGAAATAACCTCTACTATCTTTGACGCATTCAAGTGCACTTTATTTAATAGGCATGCAACATAATAAGGGAGAAACCATCGCCACGGCCCTTTCCGATTTAATAGGTATTGTTTTTGAAAGTCGTCTTTTTCCTCATTGATGTCTTCGATGTATTCGGCAATTTGGGCTTTCAGCTTAGTTTTCGCTTCCGCTAATGTATTTGCTTGCGCGGCTAAACCAAACTCAAGGCTCATTGCCACATACAGGTCTCCACTACGCTTAACTAAGCATCTGATTTTCATCGTCGCCTCCTGGTTGAACTGTCAATCAATGGAGAGAAAACCAAGCATCGTCTTTGGCAGGCTATGTGCGAGTCGTTACACCCAGGCCGACGGAAGGACAAGCACTCGGGGCGGACACCGCACCCGTAGCGACCGCGAGGCCGCACGCCGGCAAGGCACCGCTACACGCACACCCAGCCTCCTATACTTAACCACCCTATGCCATAAGGTGGCACGTGTCCACTGTGCGAGGCACCGCTACACGCTCGCGCGGCTTGCTGAACCGTGGGATAAGTGAGGGATTACCGGGCCATCCAGTACTCCCCATGATTGGTTCCCGCCCACGCGAATGAGCCGCCATACCGCATATGGTGGGTCGGTGCCAAGGTCTTGGTTCCCGCTCACGCGGACGGTCCACATCGTTGGCCAATCATGTTCGACTGGACAAACTGCAATCGATAATCTTTCCCCGTCAACCAGCGTCGAAAAGGGGGGGCTAATTGGGGATCGATCGAGAACAGACGAGTAAACATCCTTGTAAATCAATCGATTAAAAATCAGATTGGCGGAGAGGGAGGGATTCGAACCCCCGGACCCTTGCGGGTCAACGGTTTTCAAGACCGCCGCTTTCGTCCGCTCAGCCACCTCTCCAGGGTGGTGGTATTATATCGTCCTGGAACGTGATATCTGCACAATTTCAAATTCCGAAGTACAAGCCATGCGGCTATGGAATGTTCAGATCACTCATACCAGGATGATAATTCCATGACTTGATTTTGCAAGTTTATAACCATTGCCGGCTTTGCGGTTTCCATTTAATCCTGAACATCCTGTTAATCCTGTACGATTAGCTGGCGAGATGAGACTTCGCCTGGAGCCCATGAGGTGTCTCTTCCAGACGCTCCAGCGTCTTGAAATCCTGGCCGCGGGAGCGGCCCGATTGCGTTCCTGCCCACCGGAGCATGGGAACGAGAGAAAATCGGTTAATTGAGAACGCCCCCTAGTACCCCATTTCACCTTATTTTTCACCCTCAGAGCCCTCCCAACCGCGCCAAGGCGAGAGGAGAGCACCAGCGA
>JAIZWN010000542.1 GCA_020443945.1 Candidatus Thiosymbion ectosymbiont of Robbea hypermnestra
TGATCTATAGGATGATAGGACAGGCAAAGCCTAGCGTGGTCTCGCGCCCCATCCTACAGATTTTAGGACTACCCAAACGTTGAACATCACACAGGATTCACCCACTACCCCTATGGATGCGGGGGGAACCCCCACCAGAGCCAAGCCGCGCCGCGCACGCCGCTGGAGTCCCCGTAGACCGGCGGCCGCAGGTCGATGCGCGCGCCGTCCGAGAACAGGTGGTGGCCGATGAGCTCAGGTACCTTGCGATAGAGCCGGTCGAGGTTGGAGAGGCCGCCGCCGAGCACGATCACATCCGGGTCCAGGAGGTTGACGACACTGGCGAGCGCCCGCGCCATGCGGTTCTCATAGCGTTGCAGGACGGCCTCGGCGTCCGGGTCCTGGGCCGCGGACGCGGCGACGATTTGCTGTGGCGTCAGCGTGCGTCCCGTGGTCCGGAGCAGGTCGCCGGCGAGTCCCGGACCCGACAGGAAGGTCTCGATGCAGCCCTGTTTGCCGCAGTAGCAGGGTGGTCCCGGCCGCTCGTCGTCCCCCGGCCAGGGCAGGGGGTTGTGTCCCCACTCGCCGGCGATGCGGTTGGGTCCGGCCAACAGGCGGCCGTTCACCACGATGCCGCCGCCGGTCCCCGTGCCGATGATCACGCCGAACAGGGTATGGGCCCCGCTGCCGGCGCCGTCCAGGGCCTCGGAGAGCGCAAAGCAGTCGGCATCGTTGGCCATGCGGATCGGGCGGCCCAGCGCCTCGGTCAGGTCCGCGTCCAGGCGCTTTCCGTTCAGCCAGACCGAGTTGGCATTGCGCATACGGCCGGTAAAGGGCGACAGGGAGCCCGGCGTGCCGATGCCGACGGTGCCCCGTTCGCCGATCTCCGACTCCACTTGGGCGACCAGCTCGCCGATGGTCCGCAGGGTCCCGGCATAATCGTTGCGCGGGGTTTCCGTGCGGTGACGGGCGCGCACCTCGTGATCGGCATCGAGGGCGATGGCCTCGATCTTGGTGCCGCCCAGATCGATGCCGATGCGGATTCCACTCATAAATCAATCTTCCACGGGTTCGGTGCTTGCGCGAGCCGGCGCGAGGTCCGAATCCAGACCCTCGCCGGAGGGGTTGGTGAAGCGGTCGTTGAGTGTTTGCACATAGAGGTCGGCGTCCTGTCTCACCTTGTGCAGACGACGCTTGGCGGCGGCGCCCCAGCCGATCGGGGTGCGCAGGAAAATGCTGCGCCAGAAACGGGTGTTGCGGGCGAAGGCGCCGGTCAGGTCGCTACTCAGGTCTTCCTTCTTGGCGCGGGCGGCCAATGAATAGGCCACGGATTTCGCGGCCAGGGACCGGATTGTGAAATGGACCACCACGACCAGGCCCAGAAAGATCAGGGTCAGGAGTGGCGCCAGCCAGAAGCTATCCATGGCGCCTTGCAGCCGGCTCACGCCGTCGCCCCGGACAATCCAGAGCAGAAAGGCGATCAGCGCCAGACCGAAGACGATTCCGTCCCCCCACAGGGTGCGCTTGCGCCAGCGGTCGATGGCCCGCCGGAGGAAGGGCACGATGCGCTCCTCGATCTCCTTGGCCGTCCGGTCCAGGGCGCCGACGATGCGGTAGGCGCGCTCGACCTCCACCTTCTGCATGCGGCGGTGGATCTCCGTGAGGTCCCGATCCCGCTTCTCTTCATAACGGGCGCGCTTGGTCGGGTCCTCGATGAAGTTGGCGGCGTCCGGATTGTAGATAGTGTAGAAACGCCCGGCGGTCAGGCCCTCCTCGCCGATGGCGCGCTGCCAGGCGGCCACCACATCCTCGGGGTTATCCTCCCGCGCCGTGGTGTCCATCTGGTTGAGGATATACAGGAATTTGCCGGCATCCGGTCGGTTGATGGTGTCGCAGACCAGATGCTGCAAGGTATCGCGCATGGCCCCCGGCTCCGGGTGGCGGGCATCGAAGAACACCAGCACCAGATCGGACAGGCCGATGATATGGTCGGTAATGCGCAACGTCGCCGTGCGCTGGGCATCGGCATCGAAGCCCGGGGAGTCGATCAGAATCCGGCCCCGGAGCCGTTCGCTGGGGCTGGCCTTGAGCTGCAAATAGGTATCGATGCGTTCGCCTTCGCCTTCGGACACCAGATCGATATCCTTGGAAATCTGATAGAGCGGAAAACGGGGATCCGCGTCCAGGGCGACCCCCGGCAGGGCATGATCCGACGACTCACGGCTATAGCAAATAACGGTGAAGCGGTCGTCCACCGCCTGATTGCCCGTGCGTTGCAGCTTGCTGTCCAGGAAATGATTGATGAAGGTGGACTTGCCGGCGGAAAAGGTCCCGAGTACCGAGATCAGGGGCCACCAGGGGATCCGGGTGGCATGGGATTGATCCTTCTCGAGCAGCCGCATGCCGTGGGCGACCCGATCCAGGGTGCGGAAGCTCCGGACCGTGCCGAGAAGCACCGGGTTTTCCTGCTGCAGATGGGCCTCCAGGTTCTTCAATCGTTGCTCGACGATATCTGCGGAAGAATACATTGCATGACACCTCATCTTCGGAAGCACAGTCGGAGACCGTGGAAGGGATTCGGACCCGGCCGAGCACCTGGATCGAGTACCTTGAAAAATTCAGGGCGCCCGTGCAGGGCGAGGATGCCCTGCCATCTCTCAGGTACATACATGCCTGAGAGATCAAACGCAACGAAAAAATTTTCAGGGTTCGGATAACCTTGGAGTGGATTTTTTCTCAGCGGAGTCAGTATACAATTATAGAGGCTTTCCCCTCGGGGATTAAATCCGGGCTTTTTATGGATTCCCGACGGGGTAGTGGATAAAGCGCCTACGCGGGCTCCCAGCCCCCATGTTCCGGCGTCTTGGAATCTCGACCGCCGGAGTGCGGAAACGAGCGGGTCACCGGGCCGGCGGATGCCGGCGCTCCCGACGAATTGATGGGCACGCTCGCTTCGTGCCTCCTATAAGCAGCTCCGGCTCGCGGGACCCTGGGGGGATGTCCGGGGCTCCAAACCGGCTTATCGGGCGCTGGCTTTGCCCATCCTACCGGGCTACCACTGGAATGGATTTCGTGGCGGGCGGTCGAGGTCCAGGGACGGGCGGTGCTTGCGCGCCCAGGCCACCAGGTCGTCGGTGGTCTCGAACGCCTCGGGGGTCCCGAAGACCCCGGCGAGCCGGCCGTAATAGCGCAGCAGTTGTTCGCGGGTCTCGCCGTAGGCCATGGGCGCCTGGAGCAGATCGGCAGCGGTATCCATACCGGCCATGTCCTTGGTGACCGGCAACTTCCCGAGTGTGGCGGCCAGTGAGGCAAAACCATACGAGTCGATCGGTGATCCCATGATCGCCACCAGGCGCGACGCAGCCGCTTGGGCCTGCTCGGCCGGCAATCGCTCGCCCAGACTGCCCAATACCTTGCCAAACTGGCTGAGCTGCCACCAATCGGTGGTCGCCTTCATGGATTCCACCAGAGGCACCGCCACCGCTTGGGCCGCGGCCGGCAGTCGTTCGCCCAGCTGGCCCAATGCCTCGCTGAGTTGGCTGAACGGATCCGAATCATCCTCCGCATCCAAATCATCCGAATCGGTGGTCGCGTTCATGGCCGCCACCAGACGCAATACCGCTGCTTGTGCCTGCTCGGCCGGTAGTCGCTCGCCCAAGCTGCCCAGTGCCTCGCTGAGCGCGCTGAGCTGATCCGAATTGGTAGTCGCGTTCATGGCTTCCACCAGGTGCAGTGCAGCCGCTTGGGCCTGCTCGGCCGGTAGTCGCTCGCCCAAGCTGCCCAGTGCCTCGCCGAGCCAGCTGAGCCGCCACAAATCGGTAGTCGCCTTCATGGTCTCCATCAGGCGCGACGCAACCGCCTGTGCCGGCTCGGCCGGTAGTCGCTTGCCCAAGCCGCCCAACGCCTCGCCGAGCTGGTGGAGCTGATCCCAATCGGTGGTTGCCTTCATGGTCTCCACCAGGCGCAAGGCAACTGCTTGGGCCGGCTCGGCCGGCAGTCGTCCGCCCAAGCTGCCCAATGTCCCGCCGAGCGCACCGAGCTGATCCGAATCGATGGTGGCGTTCATAAGTTCCACCAGGCGCACCGCAATTACTTGGGCCTGTTTGGCCGACAGTCGTTCGCCCAGCTGGCCCAATGCCTCGCCGAGCGCACTGAGCTGATCCGAATCGGTGGTCGCATTCATGGCTGCCACCAGGCGCACCGCAATCGCTTGGGCCTGCTCGGCCGGCAGTTGCTCGCCCAGTTGGCCCAGTGCCTCGCCGAGCTGGCTGAGCGACTTGGGATCCTCGATTGTCCGCATGAGAATGGCGATGGCCGTGGCGATTCTCGACGCCCGCGGGCCGAAGATCCGTGGCGCCGATCGGTGGATCAGGGCCGCGAGTCCGGCCTGGTAAGGTGTCTTCGGCCCCTGATCGAGTATCCGATCGAGTGCCTGCCGGCGCAGGCGGTGGTCCGGATCCAGGCCGAACAGGGACTGGGCCACCGGCTCCAGGCGCTCCCGCAGATCGGGGTGGGATTGCGTGTCCGGGAGGGATTCTGCGAGAAAGGCCCACTTCCGGCCCGGCCTGGCGCTCGCCAATTCCCAGAGACTCCGATATTCCTCGCCTGCGGGTTGGTGGTTATACGCGCCGCCCCGGATGGCGCTCAGAATCGGCTGGGCCGCCTGTCGGTCCTGCCAATCCCGGGCCTGCTCGGCCCCGATCCACGTAAGACCGAGAGCGAGCAGGAGAGGCAATAGCCGCAGACTGCTCAGCATCGCGAAGCCGCGGTAGCCCGCCCACCGGACCCTTCCGACCAGGGTCGCCCCGAGCAGCCGCGGCTGCTCCCAGGGCGAGAGCAAGGCCCGCCACCGCGACGTCCAGGTACCGGCCTCGCGCAATGCCCGTCGCCGCTCCCGGAGCAGGCGTTGCCAACGGTGGGCGCGACGATAGGCGGCGAGCACGGCCCAGGCCAGATAGTCGTGGTACAGGGACCAGACGGGGGACGGATCGGCGCCGTCCCCCACCCGACGCCGCGCCACGCCCTTTTGGCCCAGCAGAGAGAGCACACGGTCACCTTGGGCCGGGTCCAGCCCGGCGGCCCCGGCCAGCTCGACCTCGGGCGCGGCTCGGGCCTTGGGGACCTTTGCATCCGTCTCGTCCACCAGACCCAGCAGCAGCGTCAGCACTCGGTTCCCGGACACGCCGGCGGCGCGGGCGGCGGCGTCCGCGGCATCCTCGATATAGGCGGCCTCCAGGCCCTCGATACCGCCCCGGCGCTCGTAGGCGGCGACCCGGAGCACGGGCAGCTTCGTCAGACCGCGGAACGCCACCCGCGCCCGGATCGGCAGGACCCCACCCTGGGCCGACAGGTCCCCGATCAGCCGCCGCCGCAGGGCATGCCAGCCGGCATTCGGATGCGAGATCACCGGCTGGTCATCCCCTGGCGGCGCCGTCAGCTCCTCGAGCAGCGTCTCGATATAGGCCGGCTCCACGCGATCCAGAAAGTGGGACGCGGGGTCCCCAAAGCGCACCGCCTCCAGGGCCGCGGCCAGATCCCGACGGGTGACGAACATCAGGCGCAGGGTATCCTGCTCCAGCTCCCGCCGGAGGCATCGCTAGACGGCATTGGCCCGGGTCAGCTCGTCGGCGCCGATCCAACGCCCGTCGCGCAGGAAACGGGTCCGGTGGGCGATCTGGTAGTCGTCGAACTGGTCGAAGATCACCAGCGGGGGTGGCCCCAGCTCCGCGCGGATGCGCGCAAGCAGCGGCGATGGGCCCGCGGTCGGCAGGAGTTGGTCGCGCAGATCATTGCGGTCCCCGACTCGCAATCGCCGGCGCAGGTCGTCCCGGCCGAGCTCACCCCAGAACGCATCCACCAGGCGTTCATGCAGGCCCTGCTCCCAATCGCCGGGGTAGCTGTTGAGACAGATCACCAAGCCGACCTGGGCCGGCCTTGGGCCGGTAGAATTGCGCAGGGCGGGGATCAACCCGGAGCGGATCAGGGCGCTCTTGCCCGCCCCGGACTTCCCTTCCAGGAACACCAGCCGATGGGCGACGGCATCCTGCAAGCGGGAGACGTCCTCGGCGCGTCCGCGCAAATGGTCCGGGCTGTCCGGGTCGATGACCAGGCACTCCGGCCGCAACAGCCGGGATTTGCGCGTCAGTCCCCGCCACAAGAGCCATGCCCCGACCGCCAGCAGCAAGCCGGCAAGGACGACGGGCAACCAGATGGCCGACGGCAAGCCGATTCCCGCCAGAAAACCCGCGACGGTCTTTCCCTTGTCCAACAGCATGGCAACAACGCCGATGATACCGATGGCCGCCGAGATGCCGCCGAACAGGATTTGGAGGGTTTGGAGGGTTTGGAGGAGTGTGGTGAAAAACTTTCTCATTGCGCAAGTTCCCGCGGAAACCGAATGGGAAGGGATCATGCCGCACCAACCGGGAACGGACAAGCCCCCCCGGAGAAGCCCGTCCAGCCCGCGTAGGGTAGGAAATGGGGTCAGGTCTTGATGTGTGCCTTCAAGAGTCACGGATCAAGACCTGACCCCATTTCCCCCATTCCTTCAGGAAAGAAATGATCGTTCCCATACTACAGTCCGCGTAGAGCGGGGAAGCGAAGCGCATCCCGCCCTACACGGACTGTGATTTTGAATCCGCAGATTACGCGGATTCTCGCCGATGAAAAAATGCAGTAATCCGTGAAAATCGGCCTAATCTGCGGACAACCATGATGGTGAGGGGAGGTCTCTACGCCAAATCCCGGTGCCCACAAGGGTGTCGTGCGGCGTTATTTTCCGCCGAGTTTTCTGCCGAAGTCTTGTTCGACTGCGTTCAGATTCATATTCAGGTTCCCGGCGATCTCGCGGTATTTTGCCTTGCGGGCGGCGTTGGTCTGGTTGACCAGGGCATTCACCGCCGGGGTTGCCCGACCGGACACTGCCTGGAGGTAGCCGTTTCTGGTTTCGATTACCAACCCCGCCTGTTTGGCCTGGCCGACGGTGAGGGCATAGGCAGCAACGGTGGGCAGCAGGAGGGTGAGCAGCAGGGCGGTGGTCCGGGTGGCCCGCCTGATAAGGCCGATTCCGGTTGGTTTTTTCATGGTTTCGTCTCCGCTCCGAAGAGTTCCGGGTTTTCCTCCAGGGTACGTTCAATGGCTTTATCGAGCTTGATTTTGACTTCTTGCTCGATTTTTACGTTGACGTTGATCTCGATGGGTTTGTCGGGGGCCTCGACCTTGACCCGTGGCGAGCAGCCCAGGACGATGGTCGCTGCAAGGAGGAGTTGAACGAGTGTTGACATTGCGCGCATACCAGGTGGCCGAGGAGGGTGTTGCAACAGGCGACGCCCGACACCCTCCCAAGTACTCGGGGGCGTTCTCAATTAACCGAATCCCCCGAAAATCAAATGCAGCAAACCCATATCCTTGTCGGTGGGTCACCGCCTCCGGTGTTCTCACACCAAGCCACCAAGCCACGAAGAATGCTTCCGTGGTCTCGGACGGCTCTTGGCGTTGCCGGTGCCACCGCACCGTCATTCCGGG
>JAIZWN010000543.1 GCA_020443945.1 Candidatus Thiosymbion ectosymbiont of Robbea hypermnestra
CCACCGCTGACAGGTCGAGCCATTCTTCGTGGTTCGTGCGGTCTTCCAATCGTACAGGATTAACAGGATTTTCTTAGATTTTCAGGATTTTTTTACGATAGGTAATATACTGACTAAGAACAGCGAACATCCGTGAGTTCAAAGCGCTTGAAACGGTTCCGAGGGAGGCAGAGATTCCGTTGGTCAATGACTTGGTCGCAACGGGAATCGACAGCGGACTAGGGGTCAATTTTGGACACAGTTTCACCGTGCGACGAACGTTCAGAACCCACAAAAAATAATCCTGTTCATCCTGCAAAATCCTGTTAATCCTGTCCTATTAGCAGATTGCGATGCGCGTGCCGATAAAACCGGAACTTGTTTTGCTTTGGTTGTGTCCGGGATTCGGCGTATATACCTAGTGCCCCGTTGCACCTTATTTTTCACCCTCAGAGCCCTCCCAACCGCGCCCAGGCGAGAGGAGAACACCGACAAGAGAGCCACGCCACGCCTGGCCTTGGCGCGGTTGGGGGGCTCCCTTCGGACACGACGAGAAGCGACCATCCGCTTCGTTGCGCGAGCTTGAAATAGAACTGGCTATTCCTGCGCTCACGCGCCTCGCGGCTGGCCACTTCTCGCCGCGCTGAGAGCGAAAAATAAGGTGAAACGAGGCACTAG
>JAIZWN010000544.1 GCA_020443945.1 Candidatus Thiosymbion ectosymbiont of Robbea hypermnestra
GTGATCTATAGGATGATAGGACAGGCAAAGCCTAGCGTGGTCTCGCGCCCCATCCTACAGATTTTAGGACTACCGGAACTCGGATACTGGAGAACCGAAATGATGAAAGATAACTTCATGATCGCTTGTTTCCTGCTCCTGCTGCCGACCCTCATGTTCATGGGTTGTTCCACGGAGCCGGTGGGATCGGTGGGATCCGGCGTTCCCGGTATCGAGGAGAAGCTCCGAATACTTCGGGACTGGGAAGACAGCGGCCGGCCGCCCCCACATGACGTGATCACCGACCTCAACAGGGTTACGGTCAAACTATTCCAGGCCGGCAAGCTCGAAGAGGCGGATGCCTACGCCCACAGGCTGGTGGACCTGACCAGACGGGACCTCGGTCGGAATCACCCGGATACGCTCCATGCAATGAACAATATCGGCGTGGTGTATTATCTGGAAAAGCGTTATAGCGAGGTCGAGCCGATCTTCGAGGAGGTCCTCAGGACCCGTAAGCGGGTGCTGGGCAAGCACCATCACCATCCCGATACCATTCTCAGCGCCGAAAACCTCGCCGAGCTCTATCGAAAGCAAGGTCGCAAGGACAAGGCCGATCGTCTCGTGCGCGCCATCAGAGGCGAATAGCGGGCGGTGCCGGCGGGAATCACCCGGAGGCCGTCCGGGAAACTTCCGGCGGATGGATCGAGGCATCCGCCGGGGATGTCTCCCGGGGACGGCTTCCGTATCGTTCCGGGATCGGGTGTAACTTCCTTGGAACGGCAGGGGGCCCTTTCCTGATGGAGTACGGGTGTGGGCAGGTCGGATGACGAATCGACCGAGCGCGATCCCTGTCTGGTGCGGCTGGTGGTGGCCATCTCGTCGCGGGCACTGTTCGATCTCGGGGCATCGCACCAGGTATTCGAGACCCAGGGGGTCGAGGCTTACTGCCGTTACCAGATCGACCACGAGGAAGAGGTGCTGGAGCCCGGCGTCGCCTTTCCCATGGCGAAGAAGCTCCTGGCACTCAACGAACGCCTCGGCGAGCGCGGTCAGGTAGAGCTGATCCTGCTGTCGCGCAACAGCTCGGACACCGGCCTGCGGGTCTTCAATTCCATACGCCATTACGGACTTGCGATCACCCGCGCCGCCTTCACCGGGGGATGCAGTCCTTACAGCTACGTCTCCGCCTTCGGGTCCCAGCTCTTTCTCTCCGCCGACCCGAACGACGTGCGCATGGCCCTCGATGCCGGTTGCGCCGCGGCCACCATCCTGCCGAGCGGACACCTCACGGGCGATGCCGAGGCGCAGCAGCTGCGCATCGCCTTCGACGGGGACGCGGTACTCTTTTCGGACGAGGCGGAGCAGATCTACCGCAGGCATGGGTTGGAGGCCTTCAACGCCACCGAGAGCGCCGCGGCCCACGAGCCGCTCCGGGAGGGGCCCTTCAAGGATTTCCTGGTTGCGCTGCACAGGATTCAGGGGCTCTTTCCCGCGGACGATTCCCCGCTCCGTACGGCGCTCATCACCGCCCGGGGGGCGCCGTCCCACGAGCGGATCATCCGCACGCTACGCGCCTGGGGGATTCGTATCGACGAGTCCCTGTTTCTCGGCGGTCTCGAAAAGGGGCCTTTCCTCCAGGCATTCAACGCCGATTTCTTCTTCGACGATCAACGCGCGCATTGCGATTCTGCCAGCGCCCTGGTGGCGACGGGTCATGTCCCCCACGGCGTCGCGAACGAATCCTGATTCCGCCCATCGGCCCACTGTAAAGGGGGCAGTGTTGTAGTTTTGTGATCCGTGATGCTTGAATCCGCGGGTGGTGTTGTAATTTTGTTGTCCCTGGGTATATACGCCGAATCCCGGACACAACCAAAGCAAAACAGGTTACGGTTTTGTCGGCACGCGCGTCGCAATCTGCTAATAGGACA
>JAIZWN010000545.1 GCA_020443945.1 Candidatus Thiosymbion ectosymbiont of Robbea hypermnestra
GTGATCTATAGGATGATAGGACAGGCAAAGCCTAGCGTGGTCTCGCGCCCCATCCTACAGATTTTAGGACTACCGGAGAGGGAACGTAGTCATATTCAACTTGAAAAAGTCCCCTAACGGGACTACACTCCTGGTTCTGAAACATGCGCATCATCGCTTTATCGACACTCAAGGCATTCTGGGAACATACCGCCGCCTACCAGGATGTCCAGGAATCGGCCTTGGCCTGGTACCGGACCACTTGCCGCGCCGATTGGGCTACGCCATCCGATGTCAAGGCCAACTTCGGCAACGCCAGCATACTCAAGGATGGGCGGGTGGTATTCAACCTTGCCGGCAACAAGTACCGACTCGTCGTCTGGATCAACTACCCCTACCGCGTGGTCTATATCCGTTCCATCGGTACCCACGCGCGATACGATGCCATCGATGCCCAGACTATCTGAGCGAGGGGTAGTGATCGGGATTCGAGTCGGAACATGGCCGCCATGTCGATAGGTGTTGGGCCTTATCAGCAACCTGCCACGTGAAAATCTACCACTACCGAGCGAGGGAGCCATGGATATCAAGCCGATCCGCACCGATGCCGATTACCGGGCGACCCTGACCACGATCGAGACCCTGATGACGGCCGAGCCCGATACGCCCCAGGGTGAACATCTGGATGTTCTGGTCACCCTGGTCGAGGCCTATGAGCGCAAGCACTTTCCTCTGGAGCCGCCGGACCCCATAGCGGCCATACGCTTCGAGATGGAGCGGAAGGGGTTGACGCCCAAGGACCTGGAACCCATGATCGGGCGTTCCAACCGGGTCTACGAAATCCTGAACCGGAAACGCCCCCTTACGCTCGCGATGATTCGGCGCCTCCACCGATCCCTCGATATCCCGGCGGAGAGCCTGATCGGGTTGCCGAACGAGGGGGTGCCTGCATGGGGGGTCGAGGAGCCGGCCGGTCGTTACGGAACGACGGATTAGTACCCCATGTCACCTTATTTTACATTCTCAGCGCGGCGAGAAGCGGCCAGCCGCGAGGCGCGTGAGCGCAGGAATAGCTACCCCTATTGCAAGCTCGCGCAA
>JAIZWN010000546.1 GCA_020443945.1 Candidatus Thiosymbion ectosymbiont of Robbea hypermnestra
CCCGGAATGACGGTGCGGTGGCGCCGGCAACGCCAAGAGCCGTCCGAGACCACGGAAGAATTCTTCGTGGCTTGGTGTCTTTGTGTGAGAATTGAGAACGTCCCCTTGAACAAAGGCACAAAACTCGAAGAATGGCTGGTTGGGGTGGGCTTGCGAACCCAGCCTGCGGGCCGGTCTGTAGTATGGGAACGATTATTTCTTTCTTGAAGGAATGGGGTGCACGGCACGGCACGGACTTTGCCTTAAGACCACGAGGCGTGACCAACCGCACCGAAGAACCACCGAGGCAGACACGGATAAATACGGATTGTGATCTGTGTTTATCCGTGTCGGTGCCGTGGTTCAAAGAATTTGCGATTTCCGCCCAACAAGAGACAGAATCGAGCGAAATAAGGTGGTGGATTTGCGGTGTCTATTGGTCGGCGCCGACCGGTGCTTCGACCGCCTCGCGCAGTACCCCCAGCAGGGCCATGATGGCGGCGTGCTTCATCTTCCAGGCCGCCTTGTTGACCACCAGCCTGGCGCTGATGTCCGCGATAGGCTCCAGGGGCACCAATCCGTTGGCCTCGAGGGTGTTGCCGCTCTCCACCAGATCGACGATGAGGTCGGAAAGCCCTACCAGGGGCGCCAGCTCCATGGAGCCGTAGAGCTTGATGATCTCTACCTGCTGCCCTTTGGCCGCGAAATGCCGCTCGGTACTGGCGACATACTTGGTGGCGATGCGCAGCCGATCCGGCCCCAGGTCCGCGGCCGGGACGCCGGCCACCATCATCCGGCAACGGGCGATCCGCAGATCGAGCGGCTCGTACAAGCCGGCGCCTCCATGTTCCATGAGCACGTCCTTGCCCGCCACCCCCAGGTCCGCGGCCCCGTACTGCACGTAAGTGGGCACATCGGCGGCCCGGATAATCACCAGCTTCACCCGCGGCAGATTCGTCGCCAGAATCAGCTTGCGCGTGGCCGCCGGATCGTCACGCGGCTCGATTCCGGCGTGGGCCAGCAGGGGTAATGTCTGCTCGAAGATACGGCCCTTGGACAGGGCGATGGTCAGCGCATCGATGAATTCCATGGGTCCCGGCTCCGTTCCGCGGTCCGCCCGTCATCTCGAGATACGACGGACACGCGCCCCCAGGGTTGCCAGCTTCTCCTCGATGTTGTCGTAGCCGCGGTCGATGTGATAGATGCGGTCTATCAGGGTTTCCCCTTTCGCCACCAGTCCCGCCAGCACCAGACCGGCCGAGGCCCGCAGATCGGTGGCCATGACCGGGGCGGCGGTCAGCCGCTCCACGCCCCGGCATACGGCGACGTTTCCCTCCAGCCGGATGTCCGCTCCCATCCGCTGCATTTCCAATACGTGCATGAAGCGGTTCTCGAACACCGTCTCGGTAACGGTCCCAACCCCTTCGGCGATGCTGTTCAGGGCGCACAGCTGGGCCTGCATGTCGGTGGGGAACGCCGGGTAGGGGGCCGTATAGACATCGACCGCCCGGGGACGCCGCCCCGCCATGTCCAGCCGGATCCAATCGGGCCCGGTCTCGATCCGCGCCCCCGCCTCCCGCAGCTTGACCAGTACCGCGTCGAGCAGATCCGGGCGCGTGTCCCGGCACAGAATGCGCCCGCCGGTAATGGCCGCCGCCACCAGATAGGTGCCCGTCTCGATCCGGTCCGGCAGAACCCGGTAGCGGGTTCCCGCGAGTCGCTCGACGCCTGCCACATGGATGCTGTCGGTACCCGCGCCCCTGATCCGCGCGCCCATGCCGTTGAGGAACTCCGCCAGGTCCGTGACCTCCGGCTCCCTGGCCGCGTTCTCGATCACCGTCTCGCCATCGGCCAGAGCGGCGGCCATCATCAGGTTCTCGGTACCGGTCACGGTAACCATGTCCAGAACCAGCCGGGCGCCATGCAAACGCTCCGCCCGGGCGCGGATGTAGCCATTCTCCAGGCTGACCTCCGCGCCCATGGCGCGCAGACCCTCGAGGTGCAGATTGACCGGCCGGGCGCCGATGGCGCAACCGCCGGGGAGGGAGATGTCGGCGCGCCCGAAACGCCCGACCAGGGGCCCCAGCATGAGGATCGAGGCCCGCATCGTCTTGACCAGCTCGTAGGGCGCCGAAAAGCGCTTGATCTCCCGCGCATCCACCTCGATGCACATGCGCTCCCCGATGGTGAGGGTCACCCCCATCCGCCCCAGCAGCTCCAACGTGGTGGTAACGTCGTGCAGGTGGGGAACATTGGACAGGGTCACCTTCCCATCGGCGAGCAGGGTGCCGGCCAGAATCGGAAGGGCGGCGTTCTTGGCGCCGGCGATGCGGACCTCGCCGCCGAGGGATACGCCGCCGGTAATGAGAAGCTTATCCGTCACCGATCAATTTGCCCTGCGCGTTTTATTCCTTAATCATTGAGAATCCGAATCGTCTCGTCGATACCCTGGCGGCCAATCTGGGATTTAAAATTACCGCGATAGTTCAATACCAGACTGATGCCATCGATGATCACATCATAGACCTTCCAGCTCCCGCCTCTCTTGTGGAGCTTGTACTTGATCAAAATGGGGTCCTTCGCCCCCGGCTCCCTCACCCTGGCGAAAACTACCGTGGTGGAGCGACCGGGATTTTCCGACAGATATCGGATTTCCTGACCGGAGTAATTGAGAAGCGCCTTGGCGTAGGTGCGAATCAGCATCTCCCGGAAACCTCGGATCAAGGCTCGTTTTTGGGATTCGCTCGCCTTGGGCCAGTATTCACCGACGGCCTCCCGGGTGATCTCCTCGAAATCGAAACGGGGAACCAGAATTTTGTTCACCAACTCGTAAATCCTGGCGGGATTGCGTTCGATCTCCGAGCGCTGTTGCGTGAGCGCCGACAGCATCCGCTCCGTGGTCTCCTTCACCATCCCGGTGGCGCCACCCGAGCGCGCCGCCGCGGATAGACTGCCTAACAGCAAGAGGCCTGCACAAACCACCCACAGGCCCCTGGCGGTACGACTGAATCTCCTCATTCCAATATCCTCCTCTGCCTGGTTGGAAAGTCCGGCCACGAAGCAAAAAAAGGGTTGGCCGGAAAACAGCGCAACCCTTTGGTTTTTTTGGCGTCCCCAAGGGGAGTCGAACCCCTGTTGTCGCCGTGAAAGGGCGATGTCCTAGGCCTCTAGACGATGGGGACGGTTTTTGATTCCCGGAACAGACCCGGCCGTCGCATCAGGCCGGATTTCATGGGTTTGGTGGAGCCAGGCGGGATCGAACCGCCGACCTCAACACTGCCAGTGTTGCGCTCTCCCAGCTGAGCTATGGCCCCCTCGATTCAGGAGCAAAAGTGTAGCTTTCAACCCTATGGCTGTCCACCCGTTTTTAGTCACCGCCTTCAGTGTTCTCACACCAAGCCACCAAGTCACGAAGAATGCTTCCGTGGTCTCGGACGGCTCTTGGCGTTGCTGGTGCCACCGCACCGTCATTCCGGGTGGGACCCCGGAATCTGCCGCGGCCAGGGACGGCGACCCGAGGCCTCCCATC
>JAIZWN010000547.1 GCA_020443945.1 Candidatus Thiosymbion ectosymbiont of Robbea hypermnestra
TAAAATCTGTAGGATGGGGCGCGAGACCACGCTAGGCTTTGCCTGTCCTATCATCCTATAGATCACAGCACTACCTTATCAAGAAGCTATCCCTTTGGTGCGAGCGTTGGCATCGGGTTTGGCGTCATATATGGATTTGCCTTTTGCGTTCTTTGGTCACAGTATGGGCGCTCTGCTGGCCTTCGAGTTGGCACGGGAGTTACGTCGTCAGGGCAAGCGGGAACCCTTTTGTCTGATGGTCTCCGGATACAGAGCACCTCAACTTCCACTTTCCAATGCACCACTCCACAAGCTATCGGAGCCGGCCCTGATCGACGCATTGCGGCACTATGGAGGGACCCCTGAGGTAGTGCTTGCGCATGAAGAGCTCATGGAAATTTTTATTCCCGTGATACGGGCCGATTTCGCCATCGACGAAACTTACGTCCATGTCCCCGAGCCCCCCCTTGGCTGCCCCATTCATGTCTTCGGCGGCGAAGCAGACCATATGGTAGCAAAGGACGAGCTCGACGCCTGGCGGCAACAGACCAGTGGGGCTTTCGTCCTGCACAGATTTCCCAGGGGCCATTTTTATCTCAATGAATTTCAGGGAACCTTGCTGGTACGGATAGTAGACACGGAGTTGGGGAACTTACTATCCCAAGCGTAGGAGAAAACCGAAAATGTCCGCGGTAGACATACTTGTCGTTGGCGGTGGTTTTGCCGGTCTCGCTGTCGCCATTTCGGCCGCGGTCTCAGGTGCCAGGACCCTGGTACACCGATTGACAAAACCCTGTTCACGATCACCACGCTCCTCACCGACAACGGCAAGGAATTCGATCGCTTCGGCACCACCGGCGAGAACCGCCCGACCGGTACCCACGCCTTCGATCGGGTCTGTGCCGACAACCGCATTAAGCATCGGCTTACCAAACCTAGGCCCTCGCAGACCAACGGCATGATCGAACACTTCAATGGCCGCATTGCCGAGGTCTTAGCCACGACATTTCTCCCCTTCAGGCCATGGAAAACTGGTACAAAAAGCGGCCCCACCTATTCAAAAAACGTGTCTATCATTGCCTTGAAAAATAGGTGTTTTCACCAACCGAGAGATTCTAACCCATTGATTATTCAGATACGCCGTTGGCGAAAACCGTGTTTTTCACGGTGCCCTCTATAATCTGGCGAGACTTGACAGGTAGAGTATAACAGTGGTTTGGATCGGCTTTGGCCTGAGAACCATGGGCAGCCCCACATTGTGGTGCTTGATTATGGTGAATACTATAAAAAAATTCAACATGTTAGGTCACTACTGTCCGGGTAAATTATCGAATAGATTCAATTGGTTGCTGACTCCACCCCCATGATTTCTGTAACCTA
>JAIZWN010000548.1 GCA_020443945.1 Candidatus Thiosymbion ectosymbiont of Robbea hypermnestra
TAAAATCTGTAGGATGGGGCGCGAGACCACGCTAGGCTTTGCCTGTCCTATCATCCTATAGATCACAGCACTACCTTCTTCCGTTCTCGGTGCGGTTCGCGTCCACTCCCTAGCGCCGTCCGGCAAGACCTACCCCGCTCACCGCACCCTACGATTCTGGATTCCGGCTTCCCTGCCGGAATGACGGCCAGCTTGTACTTTACCCATGACCCACGATCCCTTTGTGGCTTGGCGTCTTTGTGTGAGCATTGATAATGCTCCTTAGGCCGCGCTCAGCATGAAGTCGACGTGTACGGCATCGTAAGGGAACAGGATCTTGCCTTGTTCAGTCTTGCGCAGGAGCCCGGCGTTCAGCAGTGCTGTGACGTCTCCGTGTACCGCCTTGACGTCGCGCCCTACTCGGCGAGCGGCCTCGCGTATCGATATCGCTCCGGCTCCCGTCATGGTTGCCAACAGCTCCCAACGCTTACGCGTCAGCACCTTGAACAACAGTGTGGGGGATTCGAAGCTGATGAACCGACCCTGCCTCTTGCCTCCCAACGCTGCCGAGGCTCGGCGGCTCGTCTCCCCCCGCGGGCAGATTTCAAGGGTGACGGGATTGGGCTTAGGGTCTGAGTTCATCGACATCGCTCCAGAAGTCCTCGATGAGTTGGGCAGGCGTGGTTAACCGGTAGGGATGCTCCTCGTCATCCAAGTGCTTGTGATCACCCTTGCCCGATTCGTTGTCGTAGCGCAGAACGCATTGCCCGTCGACGACGAACGCCAGCCTGTACTTCAAATCGTGCGCACTGCCCGGTAAGGGCGATGGAACCCGCCAGATAAGCAACTCGGCAAACGCGTTCTCGGCAACGACGTGTCGTTCTTCGAGGAGAAGCTCGGCGGGCATGCTGCAACCGTAACGGGCAGGTCTGTTGTTGTCAAATACAACAACGCTGATTGGGACGCTCAACACCGGGGGCTCACATGTCACGTCGGCCGCGACAACAAATTACCGGGGATCAGTGACAATGTGAGAAGTAAGGATCGGGAGCTCTCGTAACGGCAGCACGGACAGCCGTTCATCCAGCTCATAAGCGTCGCTTCCAGGGTAGAGCACCCAGAGGTGCTCTAACCGGAGATCCTGCAAAGCGATGCGCATCGAGCGACTGGGGCCCGGCGCATCGGCCGTCTTGAACTCGAAACCGTAACGCTTTCCCCGGATGGTAATCATCAGGTCCAGCTCGGCGCCGCCGTGGGTCGCCCAGAAGTAGGCCTCGCGTCGCTGAAAGGTGGCCAGTACCTGTTCAAGGGCAAATCCTTCCCAAGAGGACCCGAGCTTCGGGTGTGACAGAAGATCGTCGCCGGACTCCAACTCCAGCAGGGCGTGCAGAAGGCCCGAATCGCGCACATAGACCTTCGGCGCCTTGACCTGTCGTTTGGAAAGATTCTCGAACCAGGGCGGAAGGACCCGGACCAGGTAGGCCCCCGAGAGGATATCCAGATACCGACGGGTGGTGGTCTCACCGGTGCCCAACGACCGTGCAAGCTCGGCTGCGTTCCAGAGCTGCCCGTGATAATGGGCGATCATGGTCCAGAAGCGGCGTAGTGTCTCAGCGGGGAGCGAAATACCCAGCTGCGGAATGTCGCGCTCCAGCAGGGTTCGCAGGAAATCCCGGCGCCAACCGAAGGAGGCCGCGTCGTCAGGGGCCAGAAAGGACCGTGGGAATCCTCCTCTGCGCCAGAGTCTGTCCTGGCTCCCCGCGCCGGTTTCGCGCAGATCGAATCCTCCCAAGTCCAGAAAGCCGATCCGACCTGCCAGGGATTCGGAAATCCCCTTGACGAGGCTGGGCGAGGCGCTGCCGAGGATCAGGAAACGGGTGGTGGCTTCGGGGCGGTCGATCAGAACCCGGAGTATCTCGAACAGCTCCGGGCGACGCTGGATCTCGTCGATGACCACAAGACCCGAGAGTACCCCCAGGTTGCGCATGGGGGCGGACAACCGGCGTACATCGACAGGGGACTCCAGGTCGAAGAGGGTACAGGTGGGTTCTTCGGACGCAATCACGCGCGCCAGCGTGGTCTTCCCGCACTGGCGCGGACCCAGGATCGCCACGCCGGGGTGAGTGCGAAAAAGGTCTCGGATACGCTCAACGGCCTGGGGGCGATCAACCATGACGACACTATAATCCTTGCAAATCCTCCTCTCAATGATGGATTTTCAAGGATTATGTAAGACCGGCTTCGAAATCAGAATTCGTCTTTGCCGTTCAGGAGATCGGCGATGAGCTCCGCGGGAAACCCCCGGTACTCCAGAAACCGGGCCCGTTGGGCGCGTGTCTTGCGATTGGCGGCGGGCGCGGGACCGAACCGCTTGTCGTGGGCCGCGGACATCGCCTCCCACCATTCCCGCGTCGAGCGCCCCAAGCCGGACTCGATCAGCTCGTCGGCAAGACCCCGGTGGCGCAGCTCCTGGCGGATCCGCAGGGGTCCGAATCCCTTGCGCACGCGCTCGGCGACATAGACCTCGACCGTGCGCCGATCGCTTACCAGGCCACGCTCGGCCAGGTCTTCGATGATCCGCTCGACATCTGCCTCCGTGTAACCACGGGCGCACAGCTTGCGCCGGAGCTCCCCACGGCCATGCTCCCGCAACGCCAGCAGCCGGAGCGCCTCGCGTTCGATGTCCGGTTCCAGGGTCAAGTCTTTTGAGGTTGGGTCTCGGGTTGGGAGTCGGCCGCCTCGGCATCCCCGCTCCGGGGCAACAGCCGGGCGCGGATCTTCTCCTCGACTTCCCGGGCCAGCTCGGGGTTCTCCTTGAGAAAACCGCGCACATTGTCCTTGCCCTGTCCGATCCGGTTACCCGCGTAGCCGTACCAGGCCCCGGACTTCTCCAGGATGCCTTGCTGCACGCCGAGCTCGATGATCTCGCCCTCGCGGGAGATCCCCTCGCCATAGAGAATATCGAAGTTGACCTGCTTGAAGGGCGGCGCCACCTTGTTCTTGACCACCTTGACCTTGGTCTCGTTGCCGATCACCTCCTCGCCCTTCTTGATGGCGCCGGTGCGGCGGATGTCGAGCCGGACCGAGGCATAGAATTTGAGCGCATTGCCGCCGGTGGTGGTCTCCGGGTTGCCGAACATGACCCCGATCTTCATCCGGATCTGGTTGATGAAGATGACCGCGCAATTGGAACGCTTGATATTCGCCGTGAGCTTGCGCAGGGCCTGGGACATGAGCCGGGCCTGCAAACCCACGTGGGAGTCGCCCATCTCGCCCTCGATCTCCGCCTTCGGAGTCAGGGCCGCCACCGAATCCACCACCACCACGTCCACGGCCCCCGAGCGCACCAGCATATCGGTGATCTCCAGCGCCTGCTCGCCGGTGTCCGGCTGGGAGACCAGGAGCTCGTTCATGTTCACCCCCAGGCGCTCCGCGTAGGTCGGGTCGAGGGCGTGCTCGGCATCCACGAAGGCCGCGGTGCCGCCCAGCTTCTGGGACTCGGCGACCATGTGCAGGGTCAGGGTCGTCTTGCCCGAGGACTCCGGGCCGTACACCTCGACCACCCGGCCCTTGGGTACGCCGCCGATTCCCAAGGCTACGTCCAGCCCAAGGGAACCCGTGGAGATGGCCTCCAGATTGCGCACCGCCCCCACGTCGCCCATGCGCATGACCGAGCCCTTGCCGAACTGTTTTTCGATCTGGCTCAGAGCGGCCGTCAGCGCCTGCTTGCGATTATCGTCCATTTGCTCTCCGGACCCGCTCCACGTAGCCGTATCGGAGACGGGATGCGCCCGCGGCGCTTATCGAATAGTTGAATTGAAAGCCGGTAACCGCCCTGCAGGGCTCGCATCAAAACCCCTCGGTGGAGGTGAAGAGGCCGACCCGCAGGTCCTGCGCCGTGTAGATCAGGCGGTCGTCCACCCGGACCTCGCCATCGCCGATGCCCAGCACCAGCCGGCGGGAGATCACGCGCTTCATATCGATGTGGTAGACCACCTTGGAAGCGGAGGGCAATACCTGCCCCGTGAATTTGACCTCGCCCACGCCCAGCGCCCGGCCATGGCCGGGATTTCCGACCCAGGCCAGATAGAAGCCCACCAGTTGCCAGAGGGCGTCCAGGCCCAGGCAGCCCGGCATGACCGGATCGCCGGGAAAATGGCAGGCGAAGAACCAGAGGTCCGGCCGGATATCCAGCTCGGCCCGGATCTCGCCCTTGCCGTTGGCGCCGCCGGCGTCCGAGATATGCACGATCCGGTCCATCATGAGCATGTTCGGCGTGGGCAGCTGGGCATTGCCCAGTCCGAACATCTCGCCCTGACCGCACTGGATCAGCTGCTCTTTGGTAAAGGCTTCCTGTCTACTCATGGGGTCTGGTTTCCAAAGGGTCGGGCCCGCCGGCGGGACCGGGCGATGGCTCCGGGACCCGGTTCAGCCGCGCGTCGAGGAAAGGGAGGATCTCGTCGATGGGGACCAGGCGCGGCTCGGTATCACGTCGGCCCTGGTATTCCAGCCTGCCCGCGTCCAGGCCCTTGTCGCCGATGACGATCCGGTGGGGGATGCCGATGAGTTCCATGTCCGCGAACATGAACCCCGGGCGCGCGTCCCGGTCGTCCAGCAGTACCTCGATCCCGGCCGCCGTCAGTCGTTGGTGCAACGCCTCGGCCGTTTCCCGGACCCGATAGGACTTGTGCAGCTTCATGGGCAGCAGCGCGACCTGAAAGGGCGCCAGGGGCGCGGGCCAGACGATGCCCTTGGGGTCGTGGTTCTGCTCGATGGCGGCGGCCACCACGCGGGAGACGCCGATGCCGTAGCAGCCCATCTCCGGATGCACGGCCTTACCGGCCTCGTCCAGGACGGTCGCCTGCATGGCCTCGCTGTATTTGCGCCCGAGCTGGAAGATGTGGCCAACCTCGATCCCGCGGGCGATGGTCAGGGTCCCCTTGCCGTCGGGGCTCGGGTCCCCCGCCTGGACATTGCGCAGATCCGCCACCTGGGGCAGAGGCAGGTCGCGTCCCCAGTTGATACCGAACCAATGCTTGCCGTCCCGGTTGGCGCCGGCGCTGAAATCCGCCGTTACCGCCACCGTGCGATCGGCGATGCAGGGAATGGGCAGCTCCAGCGGTCCCAGGGAGCCCGGCCCGGCGCCCACGGCGGCGCGGATCTCCGCCTCGGTAGCCATACGCAGGGGGGTCGCCACCTGGGGCAGCTTCTCGGCCTTGGCCGGATTCAGGGCCTGATCGCCACGCACCAGCAAGGCGACGAGGTCCGTTCCGGCCCCCTCGGCGGCGGCGACGACCAGGGTCTTCACCGTCCGCTCGATGGGCTGATCGAACTGGTCCACCAGATCGGCGATGGTCCTGGCGTCGGGGGTATCCACCAGACGTAGCGCCTCGGCGGGAGCCGCGGGCTCGACCGCCGGCGCCAGGGCCTCGGCGAGCTCCAGGTTGGCGGCATACTCGCCCTCGGTGGCAAAGGCGATGGCGTCCTCGCCGGAATCGGCCAGGACATGAAACTCATGGGAGGCATGGCCGCCGATACTGCCGGTACCGGCCTGAACGGGGCGGAATTGTAGCCCGCACCGGCGGAAGATCCGGCCGTAGGTCTCGAACATGACCTGATAGGTAGCGGCGAGAGAGGCCGCGTCCAGGTGGAAGGAATAGGCATCCTTCATCACGAACTCGCGGGCCCGCATGACGCCGAAGCGGGGGCGGATTTCGTCCCGGAACTTGGTCTGGATCTGGTAGAAATTGACCGGAAGCTGCTTATAGCTGCGCAGCTCGTTGCGGGCGAGCTCGGTAATGAGCTCCTCGTGGGTGGGGCCGAAGCAGAAATCCCGCTGATGGCGATCATGGAAGCGCAGCAGCTCCGGTCCATAGCGCTCCCAACGGCCGGAGGCCCGCCAGAGCTCCGCGGGCTGCACGGCGGGCATCAGCACCTCCAGGGCCCCGGCGCGGTCCATCTCCTCGCGCACAATCCGCTCCACCTTGCGCAGCACCCGCAATCCCAGGGGCAGCCAAGTATAGAGCCCCGCCGCGAGCCGGCGGATCATGCCGGCGCGCAACATCAGCCGATGGCTGGCGACCTCCGCGTCGCCGGGGGTCTCCTTGAGGGTGTGTAGGGGAAATTCCGAGGTACGCATACCGCTCCGGCGAGGCTACAAAATAGTCTATTCTATTGGCCGCGGGGGCCGTAAACAAGCGACCAGTAGGCGAGTAGGAACCGGCACGTCACCGAGCGGGGTTCGCGGCGCCTTCCCTGCCGCCTTGTCCGTTCGGTTTCCAGGGGCATGGGGAATACTCCACTCCTGAATCCATAAGAGTTCCAGAAAAACAGGGTGAAATGGGGTACTAGCGGATCTCCACCGGCGTGCCCGTCGGGACCTGGTCGAAGAGCTCCATCAGGTCCCGATTGCGCATACGGATGCAGCCGTGGGAAACCGGTTTTCCCATGGGCTCGGTATCCGGGCAACCATGGATATAGATGTAGCGGCACAGGGTATCCACGCACCCACCCCGATTGCGCCCGAACTCCAACCCGGTAAGCCACAGGATACGGGTCAGGATCCAATCCCGCTCGGGGTCGCGCTTCGCCAGCTCCGGGCCATAGCGTTCCCCGGTCGCCCGGCGGCCCACGAACACCGTCCCTTCCGGACAGCCGGCCCCGATCCGGATGCGCACCCGATGCATCCCCCTCGGCGTGCAACCACTGTCCCGTTGCTCGCCGGGGCCATTGCGGGCGGTGGAGATCGGATACCGGACAAGCACCCGCTCCCCTTCCAGAAGCGCCAGGCTCTGAGCAGCAAGATCGACCAGAATACGCCTGGCAGACATTCCGTTCACTCGCTCGGACATTCGGTAGTGTTCTAATTTTGTTGTTATCAGTACGGATACACCCAATAAACCGCAGACGTGAACCACGGATACACACGGATGGACACGAATAGTTTACCGGCCCCCAAAGCCCCTCAGTTCATCGGAGAGCGCGTCGCCCCCCTAGTACCCCGTTTCACCCTATTTTTCACCCTCAGAGCCCTCCCAACCGCGCTCAGGCGAGAGGAGAGCACCGAGCGAGAGAGCCACGCCACGCCTGGCCTTGGCGCGGTTGGGGGGCTCCCTTCGGACG
>JAIZWN010000549.1 GCA_020443945.1 Candidatus Thiosymbion ectosymbiont of Robbea hypermnestra
TTGGTGGCTTGGTGTCTTTGTGTGATGTTCGACGTGACTCAGGTAGACACCTGATCACTTGAGAATTTACCACTACCTGCCCATCCTATGGGCTGCCAGCGCCGGGGATAGCAACCCATCATGCCGGTCACGGCAGGGGCGCGATGGTAGAAGGATCCACCACCAGGGCAATCCCATGCACCCGGGCGAGCAGGCCCTGGCCGACGACGCCGCCCCAGGCCGTGAGCAGCTCATACAAACCCCAGAGCAACAGGGCGGGACCCGCCAGGGCCAGTATCGGGGCCAGAGAGATCCAACCAAAGGCCACCCGGCGCGCATCCCCGTATTGGTCCCAGCCGGCCAGAATCCATTGGCGCCAGGAATCGGGCAGAAGCAACACCGCCGCGAAGCCCACCAGAAAAAAATGCACCAGGATCGGATAGGCCACTGCCAGCCGCAGACAGAGCTGGTAGCTACCCTCGGTAAAGGGATCCAGACCGAACAAGCGCACCCGCCGGCTGGCGGCCTTGGGTATGGTCGCGGAGGTACCGATGCTCTTGGCATCCCGGATCAGGCGGTGGGTAGTCCAATCCAGCATCCCGCCGAGCAGGCCGAGGTAACGTTGCTCGAAGTGGCTGGCCTGGATCCATCGGCGGCGGCATTCCAGATCATTGGCCCGATGCTTCTCGGCCTCCTCCGAGGCGCCGGGTTTGGGAAAAAAGACCCGAAAATTGACCCAAACCCAGCCCACAAAAGGGGCGACCACCACGCCGACCCAGCCAAAGGCCGAGACCAGATTCCGCAGGGATGCCAAGGAAGGGAGTTCGAAGGAAAAGGAAATATCCATATCCGGTCAAAGGATATACCGGCCCACCAGAGATCGCCACCGCCGCCGGCAACACCCTCCCCCTCTCCCCGCGAGGGCGAGGGCAAAGGCAAGGGCGGAGAAATCTCCTCCGGGGCCAGCGGCAACGCAAACCAAAGCCCCTCTCCCCCAGCGAGGATGTCGCAACGGCGGTAGCGTCAGCCGCCAGTCCGTGAAATTTAAAGGCGGTCTAAAAATTCGAGCCATGCCGTGCGGTCCAGGTCCGCTCGTTCCCATAGGAATAGCGGGTAGGATACCTCGGAGATCGCGGCTAACGCTCCCTCTCCCACCGGGAGAGGGCCGGGGAGAGGGGGATCAAACAGGCGAG
>JAIZWN010000550.1 GCA_020443945.1 Candidatus Thiosymbion ectosymbiont of Robbea hypermnestra
GAATTCTTCGCGGCTTGGTGGCTTGGTGTGAGAACGCTGAAGGCGGTGACCCACCGACAAGGGTATGGGTTTGCTGCATTTAATTGAGAACGCCCCCTAGAGGCACACATCGAACACCTCGCGTATCGAGCATAGATGCACCACCAGAGACAAGCCATATTTTTTGCTCTGTGTCCCGCTCCTCCGCGTTCTTTAGTGTCTTTGCGGTTCGATCCTTCTCTAAGGTCACACCAACGAAAAACTTTGCGTCCTTTGCGCCTTTGCGGTTAAAAAAGTATCTGTTCACGTTGTTTTTGAATCGTTCCCTATCCTGAACCTCCGCCGCATGGAGACGCGCATTGAGCGTAGGAAACATTCCGTCAATCCCGGAAATCCTGTGAATCCTGTACCATTGGACAAAGGCACGAATTTCAAAGAGCCGCTGGCGGCCTTCTTTCGGAACTTCATCACGACACCTCAGGCACGGCCATGAACTGGTTCGACAAGCTGATGCCCAGCCGCATCCGCACCGAGGCGAACAGCAAGCGCGCGGTGCCCGAAGGGCTATGGGCCAAGTGTCCGGGGTGCGGCGCCGTTCTCTACCGCGCGGAGCTGGAACGTAACCTGGACGTCTGCCCCAAATGCGGCCACCACAACCGACTCGGCGCCCGGCGCCGGCTCGATGCCTTCCTGGACCCCGAGCCCCGCGCGGAGATCGGGGCGGACATCGAATCGGTGGATCCGCTCAAATTCAAGGACCTCAAGAAATACAAAGAACGCCTCGCCCTGGCCCAGAAGCAGACGGCGGAAAAGGAGGCCCTGGTGGTCATGCGCGGCTGTGTGAAGGGACTCGCGGTGGTCGCGGCCGCCTTCGAGTTCGAATTCCTGGGCGGCTCCATGGGCTCGGTGGTCGGAGAACGCTTCGTCCGCGGGGTCGACACCGCCCTCGAAAACGACGCGGCGCTGGTATCCTTCGCGGCCAGCGGCGGGGCGCGGATGCAGGAATCCCTGTTCTCCCTGCTGCAGATGGCCAAGACCAGCGCCGCCCTGGGGCGGCTCCGCGACCATGGCCTGCCCTTCGTCTCGGTACTGACGGACCCCACCATGGGCGGCGTCTCCGCCAGCCTGGCCATGCTCGGCGACCTCAACCTGGCCGAGCCCGATGCCCTCATCGGCTTCGCCGGGCCCCGGGTCATCGAGCAGACAGTGCACGAAAAGCTGCCGGAAGGCTTCCAACGTAGCGAGTTCCTGCTCGAACACGGCGCCCTGGACATGATCCTGGACCGGCGCGACATGCGCGACCGGATCGCCGATCTGATCGCCATCCTCACCCACCGCCCCCGACCCGCTTAGAGACTGTCTAAAAACTCGCGCAGGACCGTAGGGGCGAAAGATTTTTCGCCCCTACGGTCTCCTTTGGAGTGCGGCGGCAGCCAAAAACCGCCGTGCTGCGAGCAACTCCCGTGATCTGTTGAACTGATTGGGAATTAATTTTTTTTAACAGTAATAGCCGAGGTCCTTGTATACTGGGACTCATTCAGTTTCAGTATTTCAAAAACCGGAGACGAGAATGGCAACCTATGCGATATGGAACAACAAAGGCGGAGTGGGAAAAAGCTATCTGACATTTCAGTTGGCAACGGAATATGCCAGACAGAATGGGAACAAAAGGGTCCTGGTGATCGATTTATGCCCCCAGGCAAACTCATCGTCGATGCTCTTGGGAGGAATGTTCGAGGGTGAAAAACACCTGAATGAAATACATGAGAAGACACCGAGAAATACAATTTCCGGCTATATGGATGATCGGATTTTAAGTCCGTATGTTTCTCCGAACTCCGGCGCGAGCTATCTTACAAAGGTAGCGATCTACAATGACAATATTCCGGATAATCTGCATCTTGTCGTGGGTGACGAGCTCTTGGAGCTTCAGGCATCGAAGGTATACGGCGCAACCAATCCGGGTCCGCAGGATGCGTGGCGAATCGTACACATATGGATCAGGGACTTGATCGCGGATATAAAAAAATCCTGGAATCAGGACGATCTTTGCATCTTCATCGACTGCAACCCCAGCTTCACGATTTATACCGAGCTGGCCTTGACCGCTGCCGAAAGACTGCTCATACCCTTTTCCGCTGATGGATCGTCACAGAGAGCGGTAAGGGCGGTATTATCCCTCGTGTATGGCGTCAGGAGACATCAGGGCGAGCCGCAATCGGAATTCTTTCTGAATTCACAGCGTTATCGCATGTCTTTACCGGGAATCCATATGTACATCGGGAACAGATTGACGCAAATGAATAGCTCATCCGCCTCCGCATTCAAGACCATCGTGAACGAGATCGGCGATGAAATATGGGATGTATGGCAATCGAATCCCGCTTCCTTCTGTCTCCATCCGGCGGGGGCATCGACCCCCGGAAGTCGGCGTGCCTTCAAACACATGACTGACGGCGGGACTAAAAGAAGTCGCCGGTAAAAAAATCACGGTCAATCAATCGCAGCTCGATAAGCAGGTGCCGAATATACAAGAGCTGGTCGGAAATATTGAATAGGTGCCAGATTCCGCCGGCTTATCAACAAGCCGGATGGACACTCACGGCCGATCTCCCTGCGAGAGCCTTTCCGCGCCATGTTCGGTCGTCTGATCCTCCTGATCGCGCTGGTGGGTCCGGCCCCGGCCGGGCGCCAGATTCAACCCGGAGAAGTCTTCTTGCACGGAGTCCAGAGGGCCTCGGGTGTCGGCGTCCGTCGTGGGTATCGCAAGCAGGTCGAGGATGGTTCGTTTGTGCTGGGCGGTGACATTGCCGATCCAAAGCGGCGTCTCGTCGTCGATGCGATAGGGCGTGGTCCAGAGACGCAGCACCAACCGGCGGGTAGCGGAGGCCTGTTTGACCAGGGTCAGGGTCTCATGGCGGCCCTGGTGGACGTGGGGGATGACGGGAAGCTCCGCCAGCGGCAGGGAGGGGGACAACAGCTTCATGGCCGTACCCCAGCTCAGCCGCGATTCCGCTTTCCAACCCCGGTCGGCGAGCCGGTGACGCAGGTGGTCGAGCCCGCCGGCGTATTGCAGGTTCAGGGGGTGGCGAGCGGTCTTGCGCAGGTCGTCCCGGGTTTGCGGCAGGGTATGCCGGACCCTTGTTTTCCAATCGGCCTCGGTAATGGTGATCGGGGTTGGAGGACGTCTGTAGGAGGCGGGATCGGGGCCGAGGAGACCCTGGAGACCGAATGCGACCACAAAGGTACTCAGGGCGATGGCCCCGAGCCGCCACCACGGTATTTCGCTTTTCTGATGGCGACGGTAGGCCAATCCCAACAGGGCTACCCAGGCGAGACCGAGGGTGAGGCTGCCCAGGACATCGGTGAGCCAATGGAGACCGAAGTAGAGCTGGGACAGGCCCACGACCAGCATGAGGCTGCCGGCCCAGGCGTAGGGCAGCCAACGCCAGGCCGGGGAGAGGTTGCCGGCGAGCACGACGGCAAGGAAACCGCAGATGACCGTGACCCGCAGGGTGTGGCCACTGGGGAAGGACCCGAGCGCGAGTCCGCCCGGTCCCAGGTCGTCGGGCCTCGGGACCTGGAGCGGCAGCCCGAGCAGGGGGCCGGCGAGGACGGCGAATGCGCACGCGGCGAGCCAGTAGTTGGCGTGGCGGCGTTCGCCGCGCCGGTACAGCCAGGCGGAGACCGCCAGGGCCGGGGGCAGGATGACGGCCAAGTCCCCGCTTCGGCTGAAGGCGGCCATCAGATGATTCGCCGCCGGGGTTTGCACGCTGAGCGCGAGATCCAGCACCGTGCGGTTCCAGGACAGGTCCGGCGCCCCGGTGATGACAAGGCCGATGACCAGCGCGAAGAGCAGGGTGGTCAGGAGTAAAACCCCGGCCAGTATGGTCAGGGTCGCGGCATCCGGGTGTCCGGGGTCCGCGAGGGCGCGCGCGACCTCGCCCATCCGCGGGTGAAATTCCGCCCGGCGCAGCAGCTCTTCCACCCAACCCCTGGCGCGGTGGCTGTAGCGCAGAAAGACCTGCCGGATACCCCAGGCCACGGCCCAGAGGGAGAGCACCAGGGCGAGCAGCAACACTACCAGATGAAAGGCGGCCTCCGCCGCCAGCTCCAGGGAGACGCCGAAGACGATGCCCGGCAACAGATAGATAGGCGCCCAGGCAATGGCGGAGAGGAGATTGGCGACCAGGAAGCGCCCGGTGGTCATGCCCAGCATACCGGCCACCAGCGGGATGACCGCCCGCACCGGGCCCACGAAACGCCCGAAGGCTACACTCCTGCCGCCGTATTTCTCGAAGAAGCGGACCCCGGTGGCGAGGCTTTCCGGATAGCGGGTAAAGGGCCAGAAGGTGCGCAGTCGCTCCCGGTAATGGTGGCCCAGCCAGTAGCTGAGCCCGTCCCCGACCACGGCGCCGGCAATCGCCCACAGGCAGACGGGCCAGAAGTCCAGGGTCCCGGTGGCGATCAGGGCCCCGGCGCCGGTCATCATAATCACCCCCGGCACCGCGAGCCCGACAATGGCCAGGGATTCGGTCAGGGCCACCAGGAAGACGCCCAGATGGGCCCAGCCCGGATTGGCCGCGACCCAGGTCAGCAGATCCCGGAGCAGCTCGGCCATTGCGAGTGGTTGGCGGCTGGTGATGGGCGGCCAGGTGGTGTCTCGGCTAGTCGAATGGGCATCGTCACTGGCTACTCTTACCTGGGTTTGGCTGGTTGGAGTTTACCCCCCTGTTGTATCCTTTTGCGACACCCTCCGCAGGAGAGGGTGACTCGAAATAACCTGCCATCTCCTGGCCGCCCCGGACCTCCACCATACCCCCATCCAGGGCAACAAGCTGTGGCAGCTGGCCCTGGTGGAGCTCTGGCTGCAACGCCACGTGGACCTGATCCCGGCTTGAAAACAGGCCCGATGTCCCGATTTGTTAAAGGGATTTTGCCACCTGAAACCTAAACATTTCACACCAGAGGTGAACCATGGACATCCTGGAACGCATCGACCAACAGGTCAAAAACAACCCCGTCATCATCTTCATGAAGGGCACACCCCAGTTTCCCATGTGCGGCTTCTCCATGCGGGCGGCTACGGCGCTCGCGGAGTGCGGCCTTCCCTTCGCCCATATCAACGTGCTCCAGGATCCGGAAATCTACGAAAACCTGCCGAAATACGCCGATTGGCCGACCTTTCCCCAAATCTACGTGGACGGCGAACTGATCGGCGGCTGCGACATCACACTCGAGCTACATGCCGGCGGGGAGCTCAAGACCATGCTGGAAAAAGCGGTGACGCAAAAAGCAGCACAGGCGAACGAAGCATAACGGCTTTCCCCCGGCACGAGCCCCCCGCGCATCATCAGCGGAGGCCTCGCCTATAGGCAAGGGCGTTGCCGGCCGGTGACCAGCTGCCGGAAGTAAATAGCTCACCAAGCCGTCATTTTGACTGGGATGCCGGAATCCAGCCGCCTGAGATACCCGCCACGCGGAGAAAATCAATGGCCGAGAAAGAACAACCCGCGGTGGTCGACAAGCTGGCGGATGCCTACGAGCGTATGCTCGAGCGCATCCACGACGCCATCGAGCACGCGGAACAAGAGACCATCCCCGCATTCCGTGAGCTGCTGCACAAGACCCGCGACAACATGGTCGAACTCGGCGAGCTGACCAGGGAAGAGGCCCACAAGGTCGCCGAATACCTGGAGCGAGACCTCCGGGATGCCGCCCGCTACATCGCCGAAACCGGCGAGGACCTCAAAAGCTGGTGGCGTTTCGACCTCGACCTGATGGAGCAACGGATGCTGGACATCTTCTCCCGGGTCGCGGACCAGACCGGTATCCAACTCCACAACCTGGCGGAGCAGGCGCGCCGGGCAAATCCCTATCGCACCGGCGAAATCGCCGGGCCCGGCACCCTGATCTGCAATGCCTGTGGCGCCGAAACCCACCTGCACAAAACCGGGCGCATTCCGCCCTGTAGCCGGTGTCAGGCTACCGACTTCAAGCGCCTCCCCGACACCACGGATACCGACTAGCACCTGATTTCGATCGAAATTGCCGGTCCTCACGTTGGAGCGTGTGAGCCAGACGGATACCATAAATTTGCAATACCGATTGAATCTGGGTGCCGGGGCGTAGTGACATTCGGTATCGACGATTGGTTTTTACGGTGCCGGTAAGCCGAAACACACAAGCGGTTCGCCCAGCGGATCCTGCACGACTACCTTATTCTTCAAGGAGAAAAAAACTTGTCAATATCCTGGCGTGGTGTCTATAATCAGTCTCACTATATCCGCCGGCAGCGTGCTGTCGGTTCAGAGGGCCACATCTTCGGGTGTGGCCCTTTGCCTTCTGGAGTAGAGATGCGTACCTGGGTCTACATCGACGGATTCAATCTCTACTACGCGATCCGAAGTTCCGGGTGCAGATGGCTCAATCCCAAGAAACTGGTCGAGACCACCATGCCGGCCGGTACCCTTATCGAGAAACTGAAGTACTACACTGCCCGCGTTTCAGGGGCCACCGATCCTGACCAACCCCGTCGTCAGCAGCTCTACCTGAATGCGCTCCGCACCATTCCGGAGGTCGAAATCTTCTTCGGGCAGTTCCTCGCCAAGACAATGTGGCGGCCACTGCTCAATCTTCCTATCGGCAATCGCACCATCCGGCATGAGGGCGGACAAACCACACTCCCGCCAGGTAGCTACCCGGTCGCTTCCGATCCGAACAGCGGTGGCAATCGATCAGAATCCCTGATCGTCGGCAAATACGGCAAAGGCAACAAGGTCAAGACCCCCACCCCGAATGCCGTCAAGACACTGGTTCACGCCATGGAAGAGAAAGGATCGGATGTCAACCTGGCAAGCCACCTCATCAATGACTGTTGGTCCGGCCGTTACGAAGCCGCCGTTGTGATCTCCAATGACACCGATCTGGTGGAGCCGATTCGCATCCTGGTCCAGGAGCGGAAAAAACCGGTTACCCTCCTATGTCCTTCCAGCTTCGGTGCGGCCAAACCCCTTACCGCCGTCGCCAGCCATGTGCGTCACATCCGCACCTCGCACCTCAAAGCCTCTCTCTTCCCGGACACACTGCCCGATCCCTCGATTACCAAACCCACAAACTGGTAACACCCCTGGCTCCACAAGATAATGAGGCTGCGGCGTTGTGCTGCGGAATAGGGAGGAGGCGTAGTTTTACTGGAACGCTTTGTGGCTTCGGGATTGGAAAGGGGCACTGCTTGTTGGTCTGCCTCTCCCCGGCTCTCTCGGTGAGGGGTCGCGAAAACCTATCCCTGGGCTTTGCGACTGGATTCCGGCAATCCCTGCCGGAATGACGGCTTAACTAATGGCATTGCTCCCCAACCCCTCTCCCGCCAGGGGTGAGGGGCTTTTGGCCGTAGCGAGCCTGGTAGAACCGAGGCTGACCTGGACCGCGCGGTGGTGTCTTACGATTTGTGGGTAGTGGGTGAATCCTGCGTGATGTTTAACGTGTTTTCTCACACCAAGCCACCAAGACACCAAGAATTTTTCCAGGCTGTTGCCGATCCTCCGCGAGCGTTTCATCGCAGGCGCAAAGACCACGGTTTGGCCACAATGCCATTAAGTTAAGCCTGAAAGCCCCTCTCTCGGCGGGAAGATTTCGTATAAAGCCGACAGGTCTGCACCCAAAGCGGTATCGGGTCCGTAAAGACCTGTGATCCGGCACCTCACCGTCATTCCGGCAGGGATGGCCAGTCACCGGAACCTGTGAGGTCCAACTTTTGCACCCTCTCCGCGGAGGCCCGGAACCACACGGCTC
>JAIZWN010000551.1 GCA_020443945.1 Candidatus Thiosymbion ectosymbiont of Robbea hypermnestra
GGAACGGATAGGCCAAATCTAAGGACACGGGAAACCTGTCCTCTACTCTACTGTGAGAATTGAGAACGCCCCCTAGTTCCAGTCCGTGCCGTGCCGGGCGCCCCATTCCTTCAGGAAAGAAATAATCGTTCCCATACTACAGAGCAGCCCGCAGGCTGGATTCGCAAGCCCACCCTAACCTACGGGCTGTGATGTTGAATCCGCAGATTACGCAGATTCTCGCCGATGAAAAAACGCAAATCCGTGAAAATCGGCATAATTTGCGGACAACCATAACGGTGAGGGCAGGTCTCTACGCCAAATCCCGGAAACCACAAATCTTAAGACACCACCCGTCGCCGCATCCGGACCGGCGATCCCGCACGGGCGCGATTCCTTGCCAATCGCCCCCGACTCTCCTATTATGACATCCTCCTGTCCGTGTGGGTTTTCAGGCTTTTATCTCATTGAGAGAGAGAAGGGAAACCAAAAACCCGTATGGAAGGGACGCCGCCCCGTGTTACCGGTGTATTCGGTCCGTGAAAGTCACGGGGAATCACACCCTGTCGGAACGAACCCAACTCGGCTTTGAATCGGTCATGAAATCCCTTCAATCCAGTACTTTCCGTTTGTGGCTTTTATCCTTCCTCATCGCGGTAACGGCCATTGTCATGATGAATTATAAATGGGTGAGTGTATCCCGTTTATATGGATCGGATACGAGTGTGATTCGCAACGAATCGCAATTGGGGGATTTCTTGCAGAGCCAGAAGGGCACGGTCGAGTTTTCGGGTGACAGAGATCCCTATCAGATACTCACGGGTTTTTTCATCCAATCGCTCGCCTTCGTTACCGCCAGCGATGTGAATCTTACGGGGTATATCTGGCAAAAGTATCCCGAGGATTATCCGCAGGACTGGGTCAAGGGGATTATTTTTCCGGAGGAGGTGAATTCGGTCAATACTCGTCTAGACAAGCTCTACGAGACGACCGGAGAGCAGAACGGCGTTCGCTACGACATGATCGGGTGGTATTTCGATGTAACCGTCCGGCAATCCTTCGATTATTCGAACTATCCGCTCGATATACTGACGGTCTGGTTACGGGTCTGGCATAAAGATCTGCTCCATGACAAAGAGGTTGTTCTCGTCCCGGACTTCAACGCCTATGCGAACGTGGACAAATCCACCTTCGGACTGGATACCGAAATCGTGCATGGCGAATGGACAATCGATGAAACCTTCTTCAGTTATAAGAGCGTGCCTTATGATACGGATTTCGGGATTTCCGCCGATATTGAGGAACATTCCTACAATGAGTTTTTCTTCAACCTCGGAGTTCGTCGAAAATTCATCAACGCCTTCATCGTCAACCTGGTCCCCCTCTTCGTCGTCGCCTTGCTACTCTTCGCGCAGCTGCTTACCGTCTCGGGGAAAGAAGAGCTGATCGATCGGCTCGGGTTCAACATGAGCGATACGATTGCCGCCTATTCGGCAATGTTCTTCATTATCCTGCTCGCCCATATTCAGGTCAGGAGTCAGTTTGCCGACTCGGGTCTGGTTTACATCGAGTATTTCTACCTGATTATGTATCTGGCGATCCTCTTGTCCGCCATCAACCTATATCTTTTCTCGTTAGGCAAGCTTCCCTACCTGAATATCCTTCATTACCAGGATAATCTGGTTGCCAAGGCGGCCTACTGGCCCATAGTCCTGGGGACAATGGCGATAGCGACCTGGGTGAGTCTGTAGAGGGAACCTTGATAGACCGGTTGTGAAGGCGGGACCCGATTCGGACCTCAAGGAAGGGGGCCCGGAATCGGGTGATCGGGCAATAAAAAAGCCGTCCTGAGACGGCTTTTGTTGGTGGAGGCGGCGGGAATCGAACCCGCGTCCGTGAATCCTCCGCCCATGGCTCTACATGCTTAGCCCAAACCTATTCTTTTTAACCTCCCGGTGCCCGGTGGGCGGGGCGTTCGGTCGGCGATTCCGAATTTGGATTTTAGCGACTCAGGTCCGGAACCCCCATCGCCGCGGTCCCATGTGATTTTACCCCTGAAACCCACCGCCCATAGGCAAACAGTGATCAGAGGCTCGCCGCTTAAGCGGCGAGAGCGTAGTTGTCGTCGTTGGCAACTATTGGTTTGCGGTTGGATTTACGAGGTAATCCGCGCCTCGACATGCACCACAGGTTTCGCAACCCACGTCGAATCCAAGTCGCCCCCTGCGTGTAACGGTTGGGCAGTATACGTGGGGAAAAGTTCCCCGGCAATCCGTTTCGTTTCCGATCAGCGATTGTGGAAGAGGGTTTCGAAGACGGATTCGCGGCCGATCGCCAGCTGGTTGGTGATGTCCGCGGCGGCGACCGCGAGCATGCCGGGCAGGATGATGTTGGGGTTGCCGGTGAGCTCGAGCAAGGCGAGCAAGGCGGCCAGCGGCGCCCGGAGGCTGGCCCCCATCATGGCCGCCATGCCGACGGTGGCGTAGAAGGCGGGGGAGGCCGTGGCCGCGGGGGCGAGCATACCGAACAGCAGGCCGCACGCCGATCCCGCCGCCCCGCCAATGAGCAGGGTGGGGCCGATCAGTCCGCCGGGGACCCGCAGTCCCACCGCCGTGCCCGTAGCCAGCAGCTTGGCGCCGGTGATCGCCAGCACCAGACCTATCCCCAGGCCCGCCTCGTCGGTCAGCAGTTGGTCGAGGGTGCCGTAGCTGGTGCCCATGATTTGTGGGGCCCACAGGGCCAGAACGCCGGTTACCAGGCCCGCCAGGGTGAAGCTCCGACGGTTGGACCAGGTGCGCGTCCGCATGGCGACGGCTTCGCACAGGCTGATGAAGCCGATTGCCAGCACGCCGATGACCAGGCCGAGCAGGAGCAGGTTCGGCAGCTCCCAGTGGTTGTTCAGTTCCAGTGCCGGCACGCTGAGGGTAGGGCCGACCTCGGGCAACAGCCGATGGATGAGGGCGCCGACGACGGAGGCGACCACGATCGGCAGGAAGCGGCTGACTTCGTAGTGTACCCGCAGGACCTCGATCACGAAGACGACGCCCGCCAGCGGGGTGTTGAAGGCGGCGGCGATGGCGGCGGCCGCGCCGCAGGCGGTCAGGGTGTAGTCCTCTTCGGCGGAGATCCGCATACCCTGCCCGATCCGGCCAGCGCTGGCCGCGCCGATATGTATCGAGGGTCCTTCCGTGTCCACCGAGTGTCCGGTCAGGATCGCGGTAATCCCGCCACCGATCTGGGTCAGCAGGTTGGCCGCGGGCAGGCGCTCCTTTCCGGGTGTGTGCAGGTGGCGCAGGACATGGACTACGCCCACATCCCGGTGCTCGGCGCGTAGCCGGTCGAAGACGAGCCCGAGCAGGAATCCTCCGACCACCGGCAGAAGGAGCCGCAGCCAGGGGTCGAGCCCCCCGTAGCCTTCGCTTTCTCCCGATGACGACAGGAGGGTTTGGCCGAGCGCGATAGCCGCCCGGAAGCAGAGCACTACCAGGCTCGCCATGACGCCGCCGAGCACGCCGAGCAAGGTGAGTCGCAGCCAGATTACGCGGGTGGCGGTCACGGTATCGGGGGGATTTCCTGCGTCCTGTTCCCTTGGGAATGAGGGTACCCGTGAAGGATTCCGGCGGAGAACGGCGACGGTGGCCAATGACCGACAACGGGCGCTCGTCCCGTGGGCCCCCGACGATACGCGTTCGGCTCAGGTCTTCGGGTCGGACCCCGCGGCCAGCTGGGCTTCGAGCCGACCGATCCGCTGCTCGAGCCCCGCCGTGTCGGGAGTCTTGTTCGCGAGCCCGCGAAAGGCGCTGTCCTGGGACCACCAATCCAGACCGATTTCTCTGGCCTTGTCCACCGAGCAGATGACCAGCCGTAGCTGGATGGTCAGGAGCTCGATGTCCACCAGCTTGATCTTGATGTCGCCGGCGATCACCACGCCCTTGTCGAGCACACGTTCGAGCACGTCGGCCAGGTTGTTGGTTTCGATCGAGTGCCTGAGTCCGGCCTGTTGCACCATGTCGTCTCTCCGGTGGTTGGATTGCGAGGCGGGTCGCCTCGTTGGTAGTGGTAGAGTGTTGAGTGGTGATGGGCTGCCCAGCGGTCCAATCATGGCTCAGAGCCCTCGGCTTTTGCCATCCCTGGCGCCTGGATTCCGGCAATCCCTGCCGGAATGACGGGG
>JAIZWN010000552.1 GCA_020443945.1 Candidatus Thiosymbion ectosymbiont of Robbea hypermnestra
GGAACGGATAGGCCAAATCTAAGGACACGGGAAACCTGTCCTCTACTCTACTGTGAGAATTGAGAACGCCCCCTAGTCCGATTGGTGTAACAACCGCCCCTTCTCGTCCTCTACCGAGACCTCGATGGGAATACCCTGGCGGATGCTGGCGCTCACGATGCAGAAATCCTCGAACAGGTCCTTGCAGCGGTTGAAACGCTCGGCGCTGACCAGCTTGTCATCGACGATCAGCCGGACCTTCAGGCCACCGACGCGCAGGCGCTTGTCTGCGGTGCGAACCAGGGTGCAGGTAGCCTGAGCCCGCAGGCTGTCGGCCGGTGGGTCATTCTTGGCCAGGCAGTAGAGCAGGCTGGCACTCATGCAGTTGGCGGCGGCCGCGGCGAGCAGGCGGGAGGCATTGGGACCGGCTGCCCTGCCTAAGGGCGGCGCTTCGTCCATGAGAAGGTCCGCGGCTTGCTCCCAGTCGAAGCGGACATTGATCTCGTAGTCTTCCTGTTGCTCCAGGTGGATGGTGAAACGACCTTCCTCGGACATGGGCTCTTCTCTCGTTGCTGGATGTTGGGGGCTATCGTACCGATAGCCGTGGGAAAAGGTCGGGGTGAGGAACGGACCTCGACCTGCGACCTCCATAATCGATGCCCGCCGATCATACACGGGTTCTTGCAGCGAGTCCCTGGCCTGGCAAGGGCATATCCCGAAGCGGGATGGCTATTCGCACCTTCGGGAATCTGATAACTTGCGGGCTATACAACCTGGATTCCTTCATGGCGACCCTGAACCTTGCTCCCTTGGGTAAGGCCCTGAACAGCCTCGACCGGGCCCTGGCGCGCGCACGCGCGGTCACCGAAGACGAAGAGCTGCGCGATGCCTGTATCCAGCGTTTCGAGTACAGCTTCGAGCTATCCTGGAAGATGCTGAAGCGACAATTGCGCGCGGAGCTTGCCAATCCGGCGGAATTGGACCTCTGGTCTTTCAGGCAAATGATCCGCGTGGCGGGCGAACGCCGGCTGATAGCCGACGTGGAGGCTTGGTTCGACTATCGTGAAAAGCGTAGCCTGACCTCTCATGCCTACGATGAGCGAAAAGCCGGGCAGGTATTTGCCGTCCTGCCGCGTTTCGCGAAGGACGCGGCGGACCTGCTCTCCCGCCTGCGGGCCCGGCATGGATAACAACCCCTTGGCTCTGCGACCGCCCCATGAGGCCATGGTCCGGGACATTCTGCGCCGGTTGGCGCCGGACCGTAGCGTCTGGGCCTTCGGCTCGCGGGTTACCGGCCAGGCCCGGCGTTATTCGGACCTGGATCTCGTGGTCATGGGGGACCACCCCCTGCCGTCGCCGGCCCTGCGCGCCCTGAAGGAGGCCTTCGAGGAAAGCGATCTGCCCTTTCGGGTCGATGTCCTGGACTGGGCCGATACCGACGCGCGGTTTCAGGAGATCATCCGGGCTAACCGTATTCCGCTGCAACAAGAAGACCGCGATAACAGCGGTCGATGTACCGCGACAACCCGATAGTCGCCATAATTGATCTTCGACCCACGACCGGTCCTTAACCTCACACCAAGGATACCCGCATGACCGAGACGACCCCCAATGTCGATCATGCCGAAATCGGCAAATTCGAGGAACTGGCCACCCGCTGGTGGGACCCCGACAGCGAGTTCAAGCCCCTGCACGACATCAATCCCCTGCGATTGGATTATATCGACCGGGCGGCGGGGCTCGCCGGCAAGGAAGTCCTGGACGTCGGATGCGGCGGCGGGATCCTGTCCGAAAGCATGGCCGTGCGCGGGGCGCGGGTCACTGGCATCGACCTGGGGGAAAAACCCTTGCAGATCGCGGAGCTGCACACCCTGGAATCCGGCGTCCAGGTGGACTACCGCCGGATCCCGGTGGAAGACCTGGCCGCCGAGAGCCCGGCCCGGTTCGATATAGTCACCTGCATGGAAATGCTTGAGCACGTCCCCGAGCCCGCCTCCGTGGTCGCCGCCTGCGCCCGTCTCGTCAAGCCCGGCGGCTTCGTCTTCTTCTCCACCCTCAACCGCAACCTCAAATCCTACCTGCTGGCCATCATCGGCGCCGAATACATCCTCGGTATGTTGCCCCGAGGCACCCACGACTACGGGCGCTTCATCAAACCCTCGGAGCTGGACGCCTGGGTCCGGGCCGCGGGAATGCGCACCCAAAACACCACCGGCATGACCTACAACCCGGTAACCGACACCTATCGCCTCACCGACCGGGACCTGGACGTCAACTACCTCATGACCTGCCGCCCAGCATGAGACCAATGCCATTAAGTTAAGCCGTCATTCCGGCTTGGACGCCGGAATCTAGGGGGCGTTCTCAATTGAGTCCATGTAGGGTGGGAAAGCGTAGCGTATCCCGCCTCGGAGAACGCCGCCCATACTAACGGCGGGATGCGCGCCGCGGTTCCGCGGCGCTTTCCCGCCCTAGGTGTTTCATAACCGATTGTTATCCTTAGACAATTTTTAATTGAGAACGCCCCCTAGCTTGGAAGAGTCAGGGCGAGCGCGTATAAACTCCTATCCATGAAGTGGACCCCGAAAATTGGACAGGTTGATAAGTTAAGAACTACGGGCAACCGTAACCGCCCTGCCGAGGTATCAACCATGACCAAGAAACGAAAAGTTCACAGCCCGGAGTTCAAGGCTAAGGGGTATCCTTGGATGCGATCAAGGGGATGAAGACTGCCAGTGAGTATCAGGTTCACCCGGTCCAAATCAGTACCTGGAAAAAGCAGGCGATTGTGCTTTTACCGGAAGCCTTTCAGCGAGGCAAAGTGATAAAACAACCGACCGAACAAGCCCTCACAGCCCCATTATATGAGGAAATCGGGCGCTTGAAAATGGAGCTGGATTGGCTAAAAAAAGTCGGCTGAATTCGGTGAAGAAGAGACGCTTGTTCATCGATCCTAACCATCCCGATTTGAGTATTGCCCGCCAATGTGAACTGATTGGTTTGAGCCGCGCAAGCTATTATCACATGCCTTACGGAGTCGCGTCCGAGGAGAACGTGAGGTACCTGCGCTTACTCGATGAGCAATACCTACGCACGCCTTTCTACGGTAGTCGCCAAATGACGCGCTGGCTGGTGAGTCAGGGCTATCCGGTGAATCGTAAACGCGTGCAGCGGTTGATGCGCACCATGGGCATTCAGGGCACGGTTCCGGGGCCTCATACCAGTCGCCCTCACCCAACCCACAAGGTTTACCCCTATTTACTTCAAGACCTTACGCTACAGCGCGCTAACCTCGTGTGGTCCACGGACATCACCTACCTTCCGATGGCAGCCGGTTTCATGTATCTGGCAGCGATCATCGACTGGTACAGTCGTTACGTCATTGCCTGGGAACTCTCCAATACGCTTGATCACCTGTTATGTGTCAGCATGTTAGAAAGGGTAATCCCGCCGACGGCATCCTGGCACATGCCAAAGAAAAGGCGGAGACCGAGCACCGGTTGGCGGACACCCTGGTCCGCTACTAGTACCCCCTTTCACCTTGTATTGCAGGTGCTCCCGTAGGATGGGCAGTGAGCGAAGCGAACCGCGTCGATGGAAACCGCAAAGCCGGCAATTGATAGCTCAACAAAAGGTTGTAAACGAATTGAGAGGAAAGGGTATCGAATCTTATGATATAACCGACGCATTTAACGAGCTTCCTGCCAATGAGGAAGTGTTCCTGGACACGGTTCACGTCAATCATGTGGGCAATAGAATTATAGCAACGCGGATTTTCTCAGTTCTTTTTTCTGAAAAATAGCGAGATTTTCGATGTATATACTTGGGATTTCGGCTTATTATCACGACAGTGCGGCGGCATTGGTCGCGGATGGCGACATCCTGACCGCGGTGCAGGAAGAGCGATTTTCCAGAAAGAAACACGACGCGCGTTTTCCTGTCAATGCCGTCGCGTACTGCCTGCAAGAAAACAAGATCAGGTTGACCGATGTCGATTCGGTCGTATTCTACGATAAACCACTGGTCAAATTCGAACGCCTGCTCGAGACCTATCTATCATACGCACCCAAGGGATTCCGATCATTCCTGGCCGCGATGCCGATCTGGCTGAAGGAAAAGCTGTTTCTGAAAACGACCCTCAGAAGAGAGCTGGCCCGGCTCGGCGACTGTACCATCCCGGAGCTTCCCCAGCTATTATTCGCGGAGCATCACCAGTCACACGCCGCATCCGCTTTCTTCCCCAGCCCCTATGAGAAGGCCAGCGTGCTGTGTCTGGATGGTGTGGGGGAATGGGCGACCACCTCGGTCTGGTTGGGCGAGGGGAACAGGTTGACGCCCCAGTGGGAAATCGATTTTCCCCATTCGCTGGGCCTGCTCTATTCCGCGTTTACTTATTACACCGGCTTCAAGGTCAACTCGGGCGAATATAAGTTGATGGGGCTTGCGCCCTATGGCGAGCCGAAATATCTGGCTCTCATTTATGATCATCTGTTGGACTTGAAAGAAGACGGCACCTTCCGCCTGGATATGAGTTATTTCAATTATACCACGGGTCTGACCATGACCAACGCGAGGTTCCACGGGTTATTCGGCGGTCCGCCACGTAAACCGGAATCGGAGCTTACTCAACGTGAGATGGATATTGCGCGTTCGATCCAGATCGTGACCGAAGATGTCGTATTGCGTTTGGCAAGGACGATTCAAAAAGAACAGGATACCGAGTATTTGTGTCTGGCCGGCGGCGTTGCCCTGAACTGTGTTGCGAACGGCCGAATCTTACGTGAAGGTCCCTTCAGGGATATCTGGATTCAACCGGCGGCGGGTGATGCCGGTGGGGCATTGGGCGCGGCTCTGGCGGCTTGGCACGAGTATAAAGATATGCCCCGCAAGGCGAGCGGCCATGATGTCATGCGGGGGTCCTATCTGGGGACGAAATATTCTGACGACTCGATTGCGTCCTATCTGGACTCGATCGACGCCAGGTATGAATACCTGGAAGACGATTCACTCATGCCGCGACTCGTTGGCGTTCTGGAAGATGGAAAGGTCGTCGGTTGGTTTCAAGGGCGCATGGAATTCGGGCCGCGCGCCTTGGGTGGACGTTCCATCATCGGTGATCCGCGCAACCGAAAAATGCAATCGGTCATGAACCTGAAAATCAAATATCGGGAATCGTTTCGGCCCTTTGCGCCCGCGGTATTGGCCGAGCGGGCCGATGATTGGTTCGAAATCGATGAAAAACAGAAAAGTCCATATATGTTGCTCGTCGCACTGGTAAAATCGGAGCATCGGATCCCCATGACCGAAGAGCAACAAAAATTATTCGGTATCGAGAAACTGAATGTACCCCGTTCAAATCTGCCGGCCATTACCCATGTGGACTATTCGGCCAGATTACAGACCATACACAAGGAGACCAATCCCCGATTTCACGGCTTGCTGACCGCATTCGATAAGCAAACGGGTTGCCCGGTGTTGGTGAATACCTCATTCAACGTGCGTGGCGAGCCGATCGTGGAAAGCCCGGAAGATGCCTATCGGTGCTTTATGCGTACGGAGATGGATTATCTGGTATTGGAAAATTATCTGTTGAAAAAAGAAGATCAGCCCAAACGGGAACAGGACGATTCCTGGATGAAGGAATTCGAGTTGGATTAAACATCATGTCTGCAATCGAACGGCTCGACCGAGCAGGGCTCAGAAAGTTCGGCTTAGTAACAGGCGCCATTGTCGTTCTCCTGTTCGGGTTCTTGTTGCCTTGGATTTTCGATCATGGGCTACCCTATTGGCCATGGTATATCGCTGGCGCGCTTTGGCTCCCGGCGTTATTGGCGCCTGACTTACTCAGGCCCGTGTATACTGCTTGGATGCGGTTCGGCCTGGTAGTCGGTTGGATCAATACGCGGATCATATTGGGTATTGTGTTCTATGCCCTGTTTACTCCCACCGGTTTATTGTTAAAAGCATTGCGTGTCGACGCCATGCAGCGTAAGCTGGATGCACGCATGAAAACATATCGCGTGGAGAGTAAGAAACAACCTCCTGACCAGATGGAAAGGCCATTCTGATGTTAGAATTATTGAAAGATCTTTGGGCGTTTATGAGGGTCAGAAAGAAGTTCTGGCTGGCGCCCATTATCCTGACCCTGTTGCTATTGGGTACGCTCGTGGTGCTGTCACAGGGTTCCGCCGTCGCGCCCTTTGTTTATACCTTGTTTTAAAGGTCCGACAGCGCGCGCACCGTCGAGCGGGGATGCCCCTGTGCCTGGAAACAGGGTTTCGTAGCCCCGGCACACCATTTCGCCTGAATACGCGAACCTCCGCGGCCTCATCCGAGCCGGATGGTTGCAGCGGATCGAATAAATCACCAAGTCTCCCCTGAGCACGAAGCATTCGTGTTCAGGGGAGGGTGTTTCCGGTTTTTGCGCGCAGGTGTACGGGGAGCCCGTTTCACCTTGTTTGGTGTCCTCAGCGGCGCAGGCCGAGACGGGAGATGAGGGTGCGGTAGCGATCCTGGCTCTTGTTCTTGAGGTAGTCGAGCAGCTTGCGTCGGGCATTGACCATACGCACCAGGCCCCGCCGGGAGTGGTGGTCGTGCTTGTGCTCGGCGAAATGTCCGGTCAGCTGTTTGATGCGGGCGGTCAGCAAGGCGATCTGCACCTCGGGGGAGCCGGTGTCGCCCTCCGTGCGTTTGTATTCGTCGATGACCTGTTGTTTCTCTGCTGCGCTCATTGTCATGGAAGCGTCTCCTCGTGTCGGAAACCTCGTGTAAGCCCCCGAGGTGATCGCAAGCGATCGCCTCGCATCGCGGCTGCGATGTCGACCACCCCGACAATGAGCTCAGGGGGCCGGGCCGGTGAAAATCGGATATTGAATAAAGGCACAAAACTCGAAGAATGGCTGGTTGGGGTGGGCTTGCGAACCCCAGTCTACGGGCCGGTCTGTAGTATGGGAACGATTATTTCTTTCCTGAAGGAATGGGGCGCCCGGCACGGCACGGACTGGTCAGGTATGTGCGTCATTGTTGAATTAAATCTTTCAGCATGGATTTGTACATATCGCAAACTACGCGATTTCCATTATGCTTAATGAAATGGTAAAAACCCGGAGCAGTGTTCGCCTCAATCAAACAGTATGAGCCCTCGTAATCAAGTGCAACATCTAATCCGCAAAAAGGGATATTAAGTTTATCAAATAATGGCGCGCAAAACTTTCTTAACTCATCGTTTACCTCTGAATCAGTTACTAATTTTGCTTTAGAGCCTTCCCAATGGAGAGGGCTAATATTACCTGCACATTCTGCATTATCTATGATTTTTTCGTAACCGAATATCAGTTTTCCATTGAGATAAACAACTCTATACTCGGTTTTTATGTGAATAAATTCCTGAACAATGCATGCGTAATCAAAATCAGCGCTATTAATGTTATATATATCTATAATCCCTTTTTCTAATTCCCGCCTATTAGATGCCTTAAAAACATTTATACCAGAAAACCCCCTATTTTTCTTAACCATCATCGGATAATTTAGTTCTTTTTCAGCCTGACTAATGATCTCATGAATGGTTGGTTGCTGCACATACTCCAGATATTTTTCGTCACAATAAGGATTTAGGAATGAGAGCGTGTTCGGCATTCGTATTTTAGTTGAAAAGTACGAATAAAAATAACCTTTATCCTGGCATAGTCGGACTATGGACTGAGGATTCAGAGGGGTCGTCCAATTAACAAATGGATGCCTTTTCCCACCGATTACTACGGATAAAAGATTTTTACTCTCATGATTCAACTCGTACTCGTATCCAAGTTCTTCACAGGCCTGGGCTATCGATTCAATATTCTCGTTCATTGATATTGCCCTATCTTACAGGCGATTAGCAGCCTCATAGCAGGCGCTTCGGCTGTACCTTGCCGTCATCCAGGATGCAGCCGACGCCGATGAACCGCCGCGATGGATCCTGGAGCCGGACCAGCCCTTGCGTCGGTGCTTGGGGCACCACCACCGCCTGCCCTTGACGCAGGTAGAAGGCGGCGTCTTCCGAGAGCGCGACCGCCGGCCAGTGCCCGAGGGCGCTCTCCAATGGCAGGAGGAGGGTGTCCAGGGCCTCCGGGCCCTCCGCCCCGGCGCGTTGCTCGACCGCGTCCAGGGTGACGAAACGGGTCTCGGATTCCATCTCGGACTCCACATAGGGCCCGACCCCGGTGCGGCGCAGGCCCGTCACATGACCGCCGCACCCCAGGGCTTCCCCCAGGTCCGCCGCCAGGGTACGGATATAGGTCCCTTTGGAGCAATGCACGTCCATCTCGAATTCCGGCGGCTCGAAGCCGCGCAGCTCGAGCTGAAGGATATCGACCTGCCGTGGGGTGCGTTCCACCTCGATACCCCGGCGCGCCAGCTTGTAGAGCCGCTCCCCCTGGTGTTTGACCGCGGAATACATGGGCGGCATCTGCTCGATGGAACCCAGGAAGCGGGCGAGCGTTGCCCGCAGGTCCTGCTCGGTCACGCCCTCGACGGGCGCCTCGGCGAGGATCTCGCCCTCGGTATCCGCCGTGGTCGTGGTGACCCCGAGCTTTACCTTGACCCGATAGCGTTTATCCGCATCCAGCAGAAAGGCGGAAAACTTGGTGGCGCCCCCCAGACAGATCGGGAGCAACCCGGTCGCCAGGGGATCCAGGCTTCCGGTATGGCCCGCCTTGGCGGCCTTGAAGAACCGCTTGACCCGCTGTAGGGCCTCGTTGGAGGTCAGGCCCCGCGGCTTGTCGAGCAGCAGAATGCCGCTGACATTACGCCCCTGTTTGCGCCTGTGTCCCATGATCGATTGGTTGCCCTGAATTGGTTTTTGCCGCAAATGAACGCAAGCGATCGCGATATGCGGATACACCGGTTCGCGGCGGTTGTCGGGGGGTGAACCTATGAGTCCTTGTCGCCGGCGGTCGATGTGGCCCCCGCCTGACGCAGGACGTGCAGCCAGGCGATACCGTCGGGGCAGGAGAGAAGAGCGTCGCCCAGGTCCGCCAGCTGCACCGGGTCGGCAATTCTTGTCAGGAGTGGTTCGGCCTGTGTAGCGACCGCGGGACCGAAGCGGTGGTGGGCCTGGCGTGCGAGCAGGTGGCGTGTCGCTTGGTAGCCTTGTTCCAGCCCCTGCTGCAACCCTTCGCGTTTCCATTGGTCGGTCCAGCTCTCGACGCGATTGGATAACATGTCATGTACCTCGTGTAAGTCGGCCAGTGA
>JAIZWN010000553.1 GCA_020443945.1 Candidatus Thiosymbion ectosymbiont of Robbea hypermnestra
GGGCGGGAACGGATAGGCCAAATCTAAGGACACGGGAAACCTGTCCTCTACTCTACTGTGAGAATTGAGAACACCCCCTAACACGGCTGGCTACGGCCCAAAGCCCCTCGCCCCTGGCGGGAGAGGGGTGGCAGGGAGAGGGGGAACCAATGGCTTCACTGCGATACGGTTAAGGACTCCATACCAAGCAAATCACAAAACTACAACACTACCCGCGGCGCTTTCCCGCCCTGCGTGTCTCATCCTCAGAAACGGCGTACTGAAAGGGCTGGAGCGAAGGCTCGTTCATCGCCCCTGCGTTCGCTGCCAAAATCGGCTATTATCCATAGAGGTTCCAATGATTTTACCCCGGCCGGTGGTCCGCCGGGACCGCCGGTGTGATAAGGGCGCCTTGACGGATTCTCAGTGGATTTCCGTCGGGCGGGGCGCGGCCCGGGGCCGCCGGTTCGCTTACCGACCAAGGGATACGCGCTCCTGCCCGACCTACATGGTTTCGTTGATCGCATGGCCTCAGCAGTACACAATATCCGCCGCTATGCCGCCTACTTTCACGGTTGGGCGACCGCATTCGGTAATCACGACAAGCACCTCGACGAAGAACAGGGCCTCTCGTGGCTGCTCGGCGAGGAGCAGATCGGGCTGATCCTGACGCCGCGGGTCAGGGCCTTCCTCAGCCCTCTGTTCCTGAGCAACCGCGAAGCCGGTCCGCCCCCGGTCGCCCTGGGCCCGGAAGGGATCCGGATCGCCGATACGGCCGTGCGGTTCGGTTCGGGGAGTCGCCTCGCGTTCGATACCGTCATGGATTTATTGCAGGGCAAGGGGGATCTGCACCTGCTCCAGACCTATCATGTGATCTACCCATCCGGCACCCGCATCCTGACCCTGAGCCGCCACTCGCCCCTGGCCCTGGTCTATCGCGAGATCGAGCCGATGACCCTGCGTCTGGTCCAGACCCCCGCGTGACCGCGCGCGCCCGGCCTTCTATCGATACCCCGATGCAGCCCCCCTTCATTCTCGTCGACGGCTCTTCTTATCTGTTTCGCGCCTACCACGCCCTGCCCAAGCTCACCAACTCGAAAGGGGAGGCCACCGGGGCGGCGGTGGGCGTGCTCAACATGCTGCGCAAGCTCGTCGCGGACTACCGACCCGAATATCTGGCGGTGGTCTTCGATGCCTCCGGCAAGACCTTTCGGCACGCCATCTTCCCCGAGTACAAGGCCAACCGACCGCCCACCCCGGAGGAGCTGCGGGAGCAGATCCCGCCCCTGTACGAGACCATCCGCGCCATGGGCCTGCCGCTGCTGGCGGTTCCCGAGGTGGAGGCGGACGATGTTATCGGCACCCTCGCGGTGCGGGCCGCGGCCGAGGGGCTGGAGACCCTGATCGTCACCGGCGACAAGGACCTGGCCCAGCTGGTGGGCGAGCGCATCGTTCTGCTCAACACCATGAGCGACACCCGGCTCGATCGCGCCGGGGTCATCGCCAAGTTCGGGGTGCCGCCGGAGCGGATCCTGGACTACCTGACCCTGACCGGAGACAGCATCGACAACATTCCCGGCGTGCCCAAGTGCGGGCCCAAGACGGCGGTCAAGTGGCTCGACGAGTTCGGCAGCCTGGAAGGGGTCATCGAGAACGCGGACAAGATCACGGGCAAGGTGGGGGAAAACCTGCGCGCGAGCCTCGGGGCTCTGCCCCGCTCCCGGACCCTGGTGGCCCTCAAGCTGGATGTCCCCCTGGAATTCGGGCCCCGGGATCTGGCGCCGAACCCGCCCGATCGGGAACGCCTGCGTACCTGGTATGAACGCTTCGAGTCCAGACGCCTGCTGGCGACCCTGGAGGACGCGGACGACCCGGCCCCGGCGGCCGAGGACCCGGCGGCAAAGACCGCGCCCCGCTACGAACTGATCCGCTCGCGGGAGGCCTTCGAGACCTGGCTCCGGCGCCTGGAGGCCGCGGACTGCTTCGCCCTGGATACCGAAACCACCGGCTTGGACTACATGCAGGCCAGGCTCGTGGGCCTATCCTTCGCGGTCGAGCCCCACCGGGCGGCCTATGTCCCGGTGGCCCACGCCTATCCGGGCGCGCCGGAACAGCTCGACCGGGACTGGGTACTGGAACGCCTGCGGCCCCTGCTGGAGGACCCGAACCGGCCCAAGCTCGGCCAGAACCTCAAGTACGACCGCAACATACTGGCCAATTACGGCATTCACCTGGCCGGCATCACCCACGACACCATGCTGGAATCCTACGTGCTGGCCAGCACCGCCACCCGCCACGACATGGACTCCCTGGCCAGAAAATACCTGGAGCGGGAAACCACCCGTTTCGAGGACATCGCGGGCAAAGGCGCCAAGCAGCTCGGCTTCGACCAGATTCCCCTGGAACAGGCCGGCCCCTACGCCGCCGAAGACGCCGACATCACCCTGTGCCTGCACCGGGCACTTCTCCCCCGGCTCCGGACGAAACCCGCCCTGCTCGCTCTCTACCAGGACATCGAAATCCCCCTGGTCCCGGTACTGTCGCGCCTGGAACGCAACGGAGTGCGCGTGGATACAAACGCCCTCGTCGCCCAAAGCGCCGACATGGCCAGGCGCATGCAAGACCTGGAGCAAGCGGCCTACGAGGCGGCGGGACACCCCTTCAACCTGGGCTCACCCAAACAAATCGGCGAGGTCTTCTTCGCGGAACAAGGGCTGCCGGTGGTCGCCAAGACACCCAAGGGGGCCCCCTCCACCTCCGAATCCGTACTCCAGCAGCTCGCCGCCCAGGGACACGAGCTGCCGCGACTCATCCTCGAACACCGGGGGCTGGCCAAACTACGCTCCACCTACACCGACAAGCTGCCGCAGATGGTCGACCCGGACACCGGCCGGGTACACACCAACTACCACCAGGCGGTCGCCGCCACCGGCCGCCTCTCCTCCGCCGACCCCAACCTGCAGAACATCCCCATCCGCAACCAGGACGGACGGCGCATCCGCCGGGCCTTCATCTCCGAACCCGGCCACCGCATCCTCGCGGCCGACTACTCCCAGATCGAGCTGCGCATCATGGCCCACCTCTCCGGCGACCAGCGCCTACTCGCCGCCTTCGCCGCGGGCCTGGACATCCACCGCGCCACCGCCGCGGAGGTCTGGGGCCTGCCGCCGCAAGCGGTCTCCGACGAGCAGCGGCGCGCCGCCAAGGCCATCAACTTCGGGCTCATCTACGGCATGTCCGCCTTCGGGCTGGCCCGCCAGCTCGGCATCGAACGCCAGGCGGCCCAGGAATACGTAGACCTCTACTTCCGACGCTATCCGGGGGTCGAAACCTTCATGGAAAACATCCGCGCCCAGGCCCGCCGGGACAAATACGTGGACACCCTCTTCGGCCGCCGCCTCTACCTGACCGAAATCGACCACAGCAACCAAAACCGGCGGGCGGGCGCCGAACGCACCGCCATCAACGCCCCCATGCAAGGCACGGCCGCGGACATCATCAAACGGGCCATGATCGCGGTGGACCGCTGGCTCGAGCGCGAACGCCCCGCCGTGCGGATGATTATGCAGGTCCACGACGAGCTGGTATTCGAGGTAGCCGAAAACGCCGCGGAAACCGCGGGGGAACGCATCCGCCGGGAGATGGAAGCGGCGGCCGACCTGCGGGCGCCCCTGGTCGTCGACATCGGCATCGGCGACAGCTGGGAAGCCGCCCACTAGGGGCTGCATCAGAACCACGGATAGACACGGATAAACGCGGATTGCGATCTGTGTCTATTCGTGTCCATCCGTGGTTCTTCGGTGCGGTTGGTCACGCCTCGTGGTCTTAAGGCAAAGTCTCGCTAGAAGCTAGTGCCCCGTTTCACCTTATTTTTCGCTCTCAGCGCGGCGAGAAGTGGCCAGCCGCGAGGCGCGTGAGCGAAGCGAACCGCATCGACTGACTATCCGCTCACACTGATGCTACGCGAGTTACTCACACAAAGACACCAAGCCACAAAGGGATCGTGGGTCATGGGTAAGGCGCCGGTTGGCCGTCATTCCGGCAGGGA
>JAIZWN010000554.1 GCA_020443945.1 Candidatus Thiosymbion ectosymbiont of Robbea hypermnestra
GCTCGACCTGTCAGCGGTGGTGCCGTCACTTTGTTGTCTTTGGGTATATACACTGAATCCCGGAAACAACAAAGTTAAAACACTACCCGCAGGATCGATCGGCAGCAGAGCCCGGTTGGAAACCGCGCGATCCGGGTCGCCGGCTCGATTGTCGGTCGAGCGGTACGTGCTCTACCCATCCTTACTTATAGCGGTGCGCGATTCAGGCGGCGCGGAGCTCGAAGTCGTGACTGATGTCGGCGGTGGCGCCGAGCATGATGGAGGCCGAGCAATACTTTTGGGCGCTGAGCTCTATAGCCCGCTTCACCTGCCGTTCCTCGAGGTCGTGACCACGGACGATGAAGTGGGCGTGGATGCGGGTGAATACCTTGGGGTCCTCGGCGGCGCGTTCCGCCTCGAGCTCGACGACGCAAGCGGTCACCCGCTGGCGCGCCTTGCGCAGGATCAGCAGGACATCGAACTGGGTGCAGCCCCCCATCCCCAGGAGCAGCATCTCCATGGGCCGGATCCCGAGGTTACGGCCGCCGAACTCCGGCGGGCCGTCCATGACCAGGGCGTGTCCACTGTCGGACTCGCCCAGCATGGTCACGCCTTCGATCCATTTGATACGTGCCTTCATTTTCCGCACTCCTCTAAAGGTATTGGCTCCACAGTGACCGATGCGGCGGGATGCGTTGCGCTTTTCTGCCCCGCGATCTCACACGAGGGCCGGCCGCCGCGGCCCCCAGAGGGCGGCCAGATCGAGGCGGATAGCCTCAAACGGTGGGATGGCGGCCTGGTCGGTATCTGTAAAGCGGCCGATCTCGACCCAGGCGCCGGCCTCGAGTCGATAGGCCTCCAAGGTGCGCTCGAGTGGATGGATCAACCACACGCAGGGCACGCCATAGTGGGCGTACAGTGGCATCTTGACCTCACGATCCGAACTTGCCGTGGACGGCGATAGGATCTCACAGATCCAGTCGGGAACCACCTCGAGGCGATGGCCTTCCGGCAAGTAGGGCATTCGCTCACGGCGTAGTCCGGCCAGGTCCGGTACCGCCACCTCCAGATCCCGCACGAAGTGGATCTCCGGCTCGTCGAAAATCCACCAGCCGCCGGGACCTCCATTGCCGTTCTGGAAGGGGTTGTGCAACTTGCCGCCGAGTGCGGAGCCTACGTTTATATGTGATAGGGAGGGTCGTGGGTGGGCATAGAGTTGTCCGTTCAGGATTTCCCCGGTCAGCCCTTCGGGCAGGGCCTCGAGGGATTCGTAGAGGGTGGGTTTGCGCTGTGGTTGCATTTTGCTCTCACATTGATGGCTGTGGAGGCTGATCGGCATAAGGGAAAATCGGCATCGATGCGGTTCGCTCCCTGCCTTCTGCCCCCTCCCTCGGGGGGTATTCGGGGTAGTGTTGTAATTTTGTTGTCCCTGGGTATATACGCCAAATCCCGGAAACAACCAAAGCAAAACGGGTTACGGTTTTGTCGGCACGCGCGTCGCAATCTGCCAATAGGACAGGATTAACAGGATTTTCAGGATTAACAAGATTATTTTTTGTGGGTTCTGAACGTTCGCCGCACGGTGACACGGTGTCCAAAATTGACCCCTAGTCCGCTGTC
>JAIZWN010000555.1 GCA_020443945.1 Candidatus Thiosymbion ectosymbiont of Robbea hypermnestra
TAACTTTGTTGTTTCCGGGATTCAGTGTATATACCCAAAGACAACAAAGTGACGGCACCACCGCTGACAGGTCGAGCCATTCTTCGTGGTTCGTGCGGTCTTCTAATCGTACAGGATTAACAGGATTTTCAGGATGAACAGGATTTTTTACGGTGGGTAATCTACTGACCAAGAACCGCGAACATCTGTGAGTGCCGTGCCGGGCGCCCCATTCCTTCAGGAAAGAAATAATCGTTCCCATGCTACAGGACAGCCCGCAGGTTGGGTTCGCAAGCCCACCCTAACCTACGGGCTGTGATGCTTGAATCCGCGGACAACTCCTTCGTGTCGTTTTGATGGGCACGCTTCGCTCCGTGCACCCGACAAGGAGCCCTGGCTCAAATGATCTTGGGCGGTAATCGAGGCCTTGGACCATCAGACAGGCACGCTCCGCTTTGCCCATCCTACCAGCTGCAAGTCCTCGCGTTACCGGCACAGGGCCAGACTGCCGAGGCCGAGGCCATCTTCCAGGCGATTACCGAGCGTGGGGAAGCAAAGGACATCCGGGAGGCCGCCACAGCCTATCGCCACTTGGGCGCATTGGCCTTTCCGGGCGATACGGAGCAGGCACCCGATGCCTATCGCCGCGCCTCAGGTGGAACAGGTCCGGGGATGGCTGGGGGGGCTGCGGCAGTCGGGTTGAGTCCAGGCCGGTGGCTGGTAGAATGGGTGGTGCTGTAATTCTGTTATCTACTCGATGGGGAATATAGAGATGAAAACTCTCTTTAAGGTGTTCTTGTCGATAAGCATTTTGATTTTGGGGTACGGGTGTTCACCTAAGTACACCAAATCTCCTGAACCACCCAAAGCGTTGCAGGGATCAACTGTTTCCGACCATTTTATCTTTATCGATAAAAATGGGAATATGAGGGACAAAGATGATAATAAAATAGCAAAATCTGATGAAATGACTGAGATAGAAAATATTCTTTCTCGATTCAACTCACTGAGAAAAGAAAGAAAAGATTTGTCGATGATTATATTTATTCATGGCGGCCTCAACTCATTCAAGAATTCTGTAAAGAGAGCTAAAGGTACGTACAAGAGAGTTCTATCTGACGGTCAATACCCAATATTCATTTCCTGGCAGGCGGGTCCTTGGACGAATTACTGGGATCATTTATTCACTATACGAAAGGGCGAGAGGCACTCGTTTAAACCGTCAGAATTGACAATAAAATCATTAGGGGCGAAGCTGGCAATACCTTTTGTACTTGCCGAGGATATCTTGAGGGCTGCCGCAAGAATTCCCGCATCGTATTGGAATATGATTACTGAGCAAAATCCGGTGGCATTCAGGTTCTTCTCCAAAGAAGAGAAAGTAGCGAATGCAAGTGAGGCTAAGATAAGAAAATCTGCGCTTAAATGCCCGGAATTTAAAGCTCGTGATAAATGCTCGGCATTTATAGTTCATGATAGAGGTCCATCCACTGGGCATGGTTTTTGGGATTTTGCAACAATCGGGAATCCAGGTAAGCTTATATCCGCACCATTCGCGGATGGCTTAGGTAAAGGTACCTGGCGGTCCATGCTCAGACGTACGGATCTGGTTTTAAACTCCCAAGCCGGTTACGATGGTGAAGGGAAGGAAGCTTCAGAAACGGCTGTTCATTACCTCCTGTCTGAATTAGGAGGGCCGGAATATTCATCGGTCAAAAAGGTGTTGATTGGGCATAGTATGGGAACCATTGTCGCAAACAACATCCTTTCCAGGTTTCCTGATATAGATTTCGACACCGTTGTTTATATGGCAGCGGCATGTAAGCTGAAGGACCTGGAAAAATCGGTAGTCCCATGGCTTAGAGGAAATGAAAAGAGAGAGTTCTATAATCTCTCCCTGAACCCTTATAGAGAGATTAATGAGATAGGGTATTTTGATTTCATTCCGAGAGGAAGTTTGCTGATATGGATCGATGGTTTCCTGGAGGATGTGAATTCATTTGAAGATAGAACGGCTGGTTATTGGTTCAACATTATGAGAGGTGCAGAGATCATCTTTCCTGAAGATCTACGTAGTCGAGTTCATCTCACTAAATTTGGTATTGATCGTGAGTATTGTCGGGAGGGAAGGCCTCCAAAGGTCCCTCAGACCCATGGTGCGTTCGATGACTATAATTTCTGGGATGATGGTTTTTGGAGAGATGACAAAGATGTCGTAGCCCCTATTATAAAGGGACCGATACAGCCTTGTCCCGGCACCCCCGAGGGCCCCTTCATCGATGCGTCGCACGCGGGTTAAGATTTGCGGCCTGACCAGGGCGGTGGACCTGGCGGCGGCGGTGGCGGCGGGCGCCGATGCGGTCGGGCTGGTGTTCCATGCCTCCAGTCCGCGGGCCGTGACGGCGGACCGGGCGCGGGCGCTGGTGGCTCTGTTGCCTCCCTTCGTGACCAGTGTCGGTTTGTTCGTGGATGCGGCGCCCGAGCGGGTCAGCTCGGTGCTCGCGCGGGTTCCGCTGGCGGCCTTGCAGTTTCACGGCGATGAGCCGCCGGATTATTGTGATGCCTTCCATAAGCCCTGGATCAAGGCCGTGCGTATGCGGCCGGGGACCGATCTGCGGGCGGTGGCCCGGCGGTATGAGAAGGCGTGCGGTTTGCTGCTGGATACCTATGATGCCAGGACCGCGGGGGGCACCGGTCGGCGCTTCGATTGGGATTTGGTGCCGGATTGGCTTGCGCCTTCGGTTATCCTGGCCGGCGGTCTGAATCCGGACAATGTGGCCGAGTCGGTGCGTCGGGTCGGCCCCTATGCCCTGGATGTGAGCGGGGGGGTCGAGTCGGCGCCGGGGATAAAGGATCAGGCCAGGATGGCGGCCTTTCTGCAAGGGGTGAGCACCGGTGATAACGATCGCTGCCATCACCGACCAGTGCACTGTTTCGATTAAAATTGCAAATCTCATAACCGCTGTCGGTTTTGCGATTTCCTGCAAGACCTACGACGTACTGTCAGATACCTCTTCTTCTGAGGTTATACTTAGTAGTCTTAAGAGCGGTAAAATACATTCCATTAGGGACTGGATAACTTTAGAGTGGATTTTTTCTCAGAAGGGTACGCAAACGCAGTTTTGATCCTCCCGATTCATATCGTTTTCTCTGCGTCATTTGCGTGTTAAGCGGTTCGAACGAAGAAAGAATCTTTGCGTCCTTTGCGCCTTTGCGGTTCAAAAAAGGATGGTCTCCTTATTCCCTTCTACTCACATAATTCGTAAGAGAATCGAAAAAACCACTAAATGAGCCAGCAATGAACACCAGAAAACTCATCAGCTTCGACTGGGCGCTGAAGCGCCTGCTGCGCAGCAAGGCCAACCACGAGATCCTGGAAGGCTTCCTGTCCGAGCTCCTCAAGGACGACATCACCATCCTGGAAATCCTCGAGAGCGAGAGCAACCGG